>JAKONR010000220.1 GCA_022701825.1 Hymenobacteraceae bacterium
CCCCAGGCAATATCATCTATGTCAAACGAGCGCATATTGCGGAACAGCTGACCCACCTCGGCCGTGACGACTAGCGCCACCAGGGCTACCCAAGCTAGTCCCCACTGGCGCCAGGGGCGGTTTTGCAGCACCAGCCAGCCGCCAATCAGCCAGCCCAGCGCCACGAAGGGCACGGCCGTGCGCAGCGTATCGTTGCGCCGCTCGTCGGCCCAAGCCGATACCCAATCCGGGATGAACCCTACGTCCTCCATACGAGGGTGCGCGCGCCAACTCAAATACAGCACTAAACCCGCCCCTACCAACACCAAAAAATAATACACAAACCGACTCATTCTACTTGCTTTTTGCAACTACTCAACGCCCGCCACACCGTGCAGTGGCCAGTATCTAACGCATTTCAGGGACGCAGGTATGGGTAATGCCCTACTAGGCTGCAAAAAACGGGCAGCTTGTGGCGACGGGTCAAGCCGCATTCCGGCTGGCCCGGTGGGGCCACATTAAAGAGGACCCGACGCCCTGGCACGCGCACTACCTCGGTAATCAGGCCGTGCCCACCTAGCTTTTAGTGCCGCATTCGGCGCAGAATTTTTGCTCGGGTCGTAGCGAACTGCCGCAGCCGGTGCAGTGGCGCGCCTGCGGCTGGGCGGCGGGGTTGGCGGTGCCGCAGTTGGGGCAAAATTTCTGGTCGGCGCTCAGCTTAAGGTGGCAGCTGGGGCATTGCACCAGCGCCGAGCGGCCCAGAAAATCCAGGTCTTTGGTGTAGTCCTGGGCGCGGGTTTGGTGGCGAATCTGCTCGCGGGCGGCCTGCGCCTGCTGGGCGCGCAGCTCCTCCTGCTCGTCGGGGGCGCAGGCTTCGCAGAGGCCGGCGCTGGCGTTCCAGCATACCTCGGGGCACACCCACTGGCCGCAGTGCGTGCACTGCTTGAAGTGCTGCTTACCTTCGGCCACGGCCGTTTCGAGGGCCTTGTCGTGGGCGGTGCCGCCCACCGCCCGCTGAATATGGTAGGCCGCGTTTTCGACGCTGCCCAGCCCGCCGAAAAAGCTACCCGCCGCTTGCAGTAAACTGCCCGCGATGCCCAGCGCATTGGGCTGGAAGCGCGACAAATAGCCGTTGCGGCACTTATCGCAATGAAACTTGAACTGGAAGCCTTTGTCGGTCGAAAGGTCGTCGTAGTTGGCAACGAACTGAATCATGGTGCTCATGGCGCAGGCTTGGAAGTGAGGTGGCAAATGTAGGACCAGCCCCTACTTGGCCGCTACATCGCTACCCGGCAGCCGCGCGTTACAACCGCGCCTTTACCTTGGCCGCCCACTCAGCATCAGTGGGGCTGACTACCAGCACCGCAAAGCCGTAGCGCTCGCCCTCCAGGCCCACGCCGGGCGCGTCGTCGATGAGCAGGTCGATGCCAAACTGCGGCGGGTATTTGGTGCTGCGCACGCGCACCTCGCGCACGTGCCGCGCCTGGTTTACCACGCCCGCCAGCCCGATGCCGTGCAGCCAAAACAGCCGCCGAATGTAGCCTGCGCTGCGGTACGAGGTCGTGTACACCCACACCTCCCAGCCCTGGCGCTGGCAGTGCGCGGCCAGTTCTGCGATGCCCGCCCGCAATGATTCCTTACCCAACAGCCGCGCCCAAAACCGGCGTTTGGGCGTTTCGAGCGGAAAGGGGTGCGCACTCCGAATCAAGGTATTATCGAAGTCGAAGGCGATGCGCATAAGCTAACCCCAAGCTGGGTATAAAGGAAAAAACAGCCAACGACAGCTTTTCCACTCGCAGTGCGTACAAGCAGAATATTCATCTTTTACTCATTAAAACACCTGCCCATGCGCCTACCTTTTCTTTCGGCCCGCACCCGGCCCGTGGTGCTGCCCCGCGTAGCAAGCCTGCTGGCTTTAGCGGCGGTTTTTGGGGCTATGCAAGGCTGCTCCAAAGACGATAATACGGCCGGCACGCCCGCCAAAATCACGGTGCCGCAGCGGGGGCTCTCGCCCGAAGGCATCCAGTACGATGCTACCAACCAGCGTTTTATCGTGAGCTCGCGCACGCAGGGGCGCATCGGTACCGTGCGCGACGACAGCACCTACACCCAGCTCGCCGACGATGCCCGCCTGGTATCCACTATTGGCCTCAACCTCGACGCCACCCGCCAGCGCCTGCTGGCCGCCGTGTCAGACGCCGGGGCCAACACCACCCGCACCTCGGCCGCCACGCTGCGCAAGCTGGCGGCGCTCGCCATCTTCAATCCCAGCAGCGGCGCGCTGCTGCGCTACGTCGATTTGGGGGCGCTGCGGCCCACGCAGGCGCACTTTGCCAATGACATCGCCGTCGATGCCGTGGGCAATATTTATATCACCGACAGCCTGTCGCCCATCATTTACAAGGTCGATACGCAGGGCACGCCCACCGTTTTCCTGGAAAACGCGCAGCTGAGCGGCGGCACCGGCTTTGGTCTCAATGGCATTGTGTATCACCCCGATGGCTACTTGCTGGTGGCCAAATCCAACGACGGCACGCTGTTTAAAGTACCGCTGGCCAACCCCACTGGCTTCGCCGCCGTGGCCAGCACCCAAAGCCTAGTAGGCGCCGATGGCCTGCTACTACTCAACAGCAACACCCTGCTCGTGGTAGCGGGCAGCCAAAGCACTGTTTTCCGCATGGGTAGCAGCGACAACTGGGTTACCACGCGCCCCACCGGCAGCTTCGCCACGGGCGCCGTGAGCCCCACCACCATCACCAGCCGCAACGGCAACGAGGCCTTCGTGCTGTATCCGTACACGGCCACCGCGCCGCGGTTTGCCATTACGAAGGCGGTTTTTTAGCCTGCATTTGTTGAAGTATCTCAGCTAGTCCGAGCCTGCCATACTATTTCCGAATTCCCCGAAGGCAAGCTGTTTTTTAATAAGCGTCCTAATTGATTAAGTGACGCAATATCAGCTGGTATAGAAAATTCGACCTGTTGCGCTTCTGGCTCAAGGGCATTGTTATGCACAACAATTTTTAGGGCAACGTGACCACTGGCATCATAGCAATAGGCTTTGAGTAGCAAGTAGCTACTGGAAAACCCAGACAATAACTTCCCTATTTCAAACTCTACCGTGTCACCCAAGCTTTGTGGAAAAACCGCCAGTCTTGCGCCGAATTGCTCAAACGCGTTTATGTACCCCCAAAAATGGGCGTGTACTTGTAGCGTATTTCGGCTAGCTGTCAGGTCGAAAGTCGCGTAGTCGTCGAAGTCGCTATTAGCGCTTATTTTCAGCTCTCCTACTATCATTAGTCTAAAATTCACTAACTCAAAAGCCCCTCCGCCAGCGCCCTATCGTTGCCCAGCCGCGGCACCTTATTCTGCCCGCCCAGCTTGCCCACGCTCTTCATGTAGCGCTGAAACGCGCCGGGCGGCAGCGGCGTGAGCAGCAGCGGCACCAAAATACTGCCCTGACGCAGGTCGTCGTAGTAGGCGTTGCGCTGGCGCAGTTGGTGGTCGAGCACGGCGGCGAAGCTCGCCGCGTCGTGCGGCGGGCGGGCAAACTCGACGAGCCACTGGTGGCGCGAGGGCTGGGTTTTGTCGTCGCTCACGAGCGGCGCTACGGTGAACTCGGTGACTTCCGTTTCGGGGTGCTGGCGCACGGCCTCGCGCAGGGCGGCCTCCACTTCTTCGCCAATAACGTGCTCGCCGAAGGCTGATAAAAAGTGCTTGATGCGGCCCGTGACGACCACCCGGTGCGGGTGCAAGTCCACGAAGCGCACGGTATCGCCGAGCGAGTAGGCCCAGAGGCCGGCGTTGCTGGTGAGCACTACGGCGTACTGCTGGCCCAGCTCGACTTCGGCGATGGTGAGGCGGGGCGGGTTATCCTCAAAAAACCGCTCGGCGGGCACAAATTCAAAGAAAATACCGCTGTCGAGCCGCAGCAGCAGGCCGGGGTTGCCGGGCTGGTCCTGGAAGGCCAAAAAGCCCTCGGAGGCCGGAAACAGCTCGATACTAGCCACCGGCCGGCCGATGCTTTCGAGCAGCCGCGCGCGGTACGGCTCCATGCTCACGCCGCCCGATACGAAAAGGTCGAACTGCGGAAACACCTCGCCCACCGGCCGCCCGGCGCGGGCCACGAGACGGTCAAAATACATTTGGACCCACGGCGGAATGCCCGAAATAAGCGTCAGGGGCTGCCCCAGCGTTTCGGCCACGATGGCGTCGAGCTTGGTTTCCCAATCCTCAAGGCAGTTGGTGGCGTAGCTCGGCAGCTGGTTGCGGCGCAGGTAGGCCGGTACGTGGTGGTTCACGATGCCCGAGAGCCGGCCCGTGGGGATGCCGCCCACCTGCTCCAATTCGGGCGAGCCGGACAGGAAAATCAGCTTGCCATCGAGAAAGCGCGGCCGGCCGGTGGCGTGTACGTAGTGCAGCAGCGCGTCCTTGGCCCCGTTGATGTGATTTGAGATGCTGGCTTTGGTAATCGGGATGTACTTGGCCCCGCTGGTGGTGCCGCTGGTTTTGGCTAGGTACAGCGGGCGGCCGGGCCACAGCACGTCGGGTTGGCCGGCTTTTACCTGGTCGAAGTAGGGTTTCAGGCCCTCGTAGTCGCGGATGGGCACGCGGGCGGCGAAGTCGGCGGGCGTTTTAATTCTTTCAAAATCATGCGCCTGCCCGAAAGCGGTGCCCGCTGCAGCACTTACCAGCGCGCGCAGCAGGCGCAGCTGTGCGGCGGCGGGGTCGCGCTGCCACTGCTGGTAGCGGTGCACGGTGTAGGCCGCCAGCGGGCGGCTCAGGGTAGCTTTCAGGCCCATAGCAATGCGGCGGGCCGGGAGGCGGCCCACCACGGCAAAAGTCGGGCGGCCGGGCAGAATTTCTAACGCCAGGGCCTTTGTTTAATTATTACCACCTAAACTCTAAACAAAAACCTATTTCCCCAGTTAACAGTACCAACCAACCGGCCGGCAATTCCGCTGGGCCGTATTTCCACCTTACCCACTATGATTAACCAGTTTGGTAAAACCGAATGGCAGGGCGACATCAAAGGCCACGGCGACATCACCACCAAGAGCGGCACCGTGAATGCGCTGATTTCGGCCGGCACGCGCTTCGAGGGCCAGAAGGGCACCAACCCCGAGGAGCTGATTGGGGCCGCCCATTCGGGCTGCTACACCATGTTTCTCAACCACGTGCTGTCGGCGGCGGGCCACCAGGTAGAGTCGATTACCACGACTTCGACCGTGACGCTCGACCCCGGCCAGAGCCCGCCCAAAATCACCAAAATCCACGTGAGCACCGAGGCCAAGATTCCGGGCCTCTCGGCCGAGGAGTTTCAGAAGCAGGCCGAGTTTGCCAAAGCCAACTGCCCCGTGTCGCAGGTGCTGAGCGCGGTGCCCGAAATGACGCTGGAAGCTAAGCTTTCGTAGAATTATGGATTATGAATTAGAAATTATGAATTGATGCTCAGCCTTCTATTGAAGCTGGCCACCCAATTCATAATTTCTAATTTTTAATTCATAATTAGCTTTACGCCATGCCCACTGGTACTACCCGCATCCGTTTACGCCCCGCCAACTCGTCGCGCCTCTCGTTTGGGGTGCAGGTTTCGCTGGCACTCTTTGCCATTGCCTACGCCTCGCTGATGCTGCGGGCCGCACCCGAAGGGCAGGATTTTCGCTGGCTGAGCTACGTGTTTCTGACGGGCTGCGCGGCGTATCTGGGCTTCATTCTGGTGCACAACGCGCCGGTATTCGGCACCCAGAGCTACTTCGAGTTTGCGCCTGGCTACCTGGTACATAAGGCCGGCTTGTTCCGCGCCAAGCAGGTATTTGCGGCCGAAAGCATGAGCCAGCTAGAGCTGCTGCCGCGCCAGCTGCGCGTGCGCCTCAAAGACGGCGACATCCACGTGCTGAACATGCGCGAGGTGAAGGGCACCCGCCGCCGCGCCCTGCTGCGCGGCCAGCTCGAAGCCTTCGCTCAGCGCTACGGCGTGCAGCTGCGCGAAGAAGCGCCGGCCGTGCTCAAGCCCAAAAAAGCTTAGCTGAAAATATCAGCCAGCGGAATTTCCACGCCCAGCACCTCATCTACTACCGCGCCGCCGTTGGCAAAGGCGCGGTAAGTGGCCGGGCCGGTGAACACGGCGATGGTGCCCACGGCCGGTATCACGACCCAGCACGATTTGACGCCGGCGGCCAGAAATAATTCGGCTTTGTCGAGCAGCGAATCAAGGTCTTGCTTGGGCGACAGTATTTCAATGGTCGTCAGCGGAATCTCCTGCGTCCACAGCACATCGCGCTGCATGTTGGGGTGGCGTTTTTCAAAAACGGTGAGGTCGGGCACCGTTTTCTGGTCGGCTAGCTTCAGGTTGGTTTCGGAGGTAATGGTATGCGTCGTATGCAACCGATTACCTAAATGACGGGCGAGATTGGCTTGCACGAAGCCGTGATTGAAGCTAGGCATGGGTTTGCCGCGTTCGAGTTCGTAGCTTGAGAGAGTAGTTTCCAGCGCTTCCATAAGGCTCGGGGGTTTTCTCAAAGATAACGGTGGCTCTGCCAAATCGTTCGGGCATGGTAAGTCGGTGGCAGTGGGGTATTTTTGCGGCGCTTTCCGGCCCGAAAGCTGCTCCTCATTCATTCCCTCCCTCCCCTCTCCTACCCTCATGCAAACCATGACCTCGCCCGAAGTGCTGGCCCAGCCCGCCCAGGACTTCCTGCCTCTTAACGGCACTGACTACCTGGAGTTTTACTGCGGCAACGCCAAGCAATCGGCTTATTTCTACCAGGCTGCGTTTGGCTTTGAGCTGGTAGCCTACGCTGGCCCCGAAACCGGCGTGCGCGACCGCGCCAGCTACGTGCTCCAGCAGAATAAAATCCGCTTCGTGCTCACCACGTCGCTGCTGCCCGACTCTGACATCACGCGCCACGTGGCTCAGCACGGCGACGGCGTGAAGGTGATGGCTTTGTGGGTAGACGACGCCCGCAAGTCATTTGAGGAAACCACCAAGCGCGGTGCCAAAGTGGCGTTTGAGCCCTACACCGTGTCGGACGAAAATGGTGAGGTGACGATGGCCGGCATCTACACCTACGGCGAAACCATCCACACCTTCGTGGAGCGCTCGAAGTACAACGGGCCGTTCCTGCCGGGTTTCGTGGCCCGCAAAAGCGGCGTGCCGCAGGGCGCGCCGGTGGGCCTGCAAGTGGTAGACCACTGCGTGG
>JAKONR010000221.1 GCA_022701825.1 Hymenobacteraceae bacterium
CTCATCAAGGTGCCCGCCCTCAACGACCGGCGCGACGATATTCCCGACTTGGTGCAGAAGTTTTTGCAGGACATCGCCGCCGACTACGGCGACAAGCCCAAGAAAATATCGCCCGCCGCGCTCAAGTATTTGCAGGGGCTGGATTGGCGCGGTAACATCCGCGAGCTGCGCAACGTGGTCGAGCGCCTCATCATTATGAGCGACGCCACGATTGAGGAAGCCGACGCGAAGGCGTTTGCGGGGAAATAGAAACCTTCTTCCTTTAAATAAAAACAGCGCTCGGATTAATTCGAGCGCTGTTTTTATTTCGCGTGTTACCAATAGTTGATACCAGCATTAGTAGTTTTTCCTAACACCTTTCTTAAAATCAAAGCCTTCTAAATAGGCAATTTTCCATTGGTTGCTTTCCTTAACTACCCTGAATCTGTATCTAAATTTTTTCCAACCTGGGTCATAACCAGGTTGTGGGTCATACTCCGGTCCGAGCCCGCCCCATTTCCAATTTAATTCTCCCTTACTACCATTCAGGCTCACTACTTCTGTTTCAATAAAGTTGTAAGGACTTGGCTTGTCATACGGAACGTCTTGACACGAGCACCAAGGGTCGTCATTACTTGCGAAATTGAAGCTTGGCCTGTCACCGACTTGCCACGGCCCGTAGCTACCTTTTTTCAGTTGCTGGTCAAGCGTCAGGACGAGTTGGTTGTAGTTGCTTATGAACTCTGCTGCAAACAAACTAGAGCCCTTTAATTTTAGCAAATTTCGCTCATGTTGGGCAAGGTTAAAGCTAATCCAAAACTTGCCTTTTTTGTCTTGCACGACGGGCGTTACATTAATCTTTTCTTTTGATTCGGCCCAATCAAGAGCCTGCCGAATAAGTGTTGTAATCTCTTTCTTATCTTTTGAATCAGCCATTTTTTTTGACTGTTCAATTTTATTCTCCATCGTAGCGTCTACCTGATTGCAGCCACATAGAATTAATCCAGCAGTAAGTGCGCAAGAAGTAAACGATTTCATTACCGGGGTAATAATTTTATGTTGTGAGCTATCTAAACGCCACAATCTACCGAACACACACTGTTAAAGCAAAGCTGTTGCTGCCCCTCTCCGGGTCCTCACACCAGTTGGCTGCACCCCCAAATACCGGAGTTATCCAGTCGCCCCAGCACTTTTCTATCTAGAAATATATCGCGCGTAAAACTCTCCGGTAGTTTTCGCATCAATTCTCCCTATCACTACTTGGTCAGAACTAGCTGACAATTCGATTCCTGGCCTCAACAGAAAATGTTCCCTCGCCCCAATTGGCAAGTGCTTATCATCTACTTCCTCTTGGTTAAGGTCTGCAATTTTCAAGAGCAGCTTCGCCAGCGACTTCAGACCTTCAGGATTTCCATGAATCAATATCTCATTCGACTGAATTACCTCTCTCTCCTCTTCGGCTTCGCTGCGGGCCACAAACACGTCTAAAATACCTTGAATTTCACGCCCCTTTATTTGCTTATATTCCATTACTACTGCTGATTATCTGATTTATTTCACGAAGCGCTACCTACTTCGTTCTCACTAAAAATTACTACCAAAATCGGTACAGAGGGATAATGATTCGGGGCAGCATCACCAACCGCTATACCAACTGACTACACCCCCGAATATCCGAATTATCCAGCCGCCCCAGCACCTCAAACGCCCCATTCGCATGGCGCCGGGCCAAATCCTTCGTTTCGATGAAAGCGCAGGAATCGACGTTGGCCAAGTCGATGACGTTGATGGCCCCGTCGGCCCGGTCCTCGCCTACCGAAAACGGGTCGGCGGGGTCGCGCAATAACACTTGCAATTGCGGCGGGGCGTAGAAGAGACCCTCGCCGGGCGAGTAGGCCTGGCTCAGCAGCTCGGTCATGCCGTACTCGGAGTGGATGGGCGCGGGGCCGAAGGCTTGCTGCAATTCTTCGTGCAACTCTTCGCGTATCATCTCGCGGCGGCGGCCCTTCATGCCGCCCGTTTCGAGCACCGTGATGCCTCGCAGTTCGGGCGCGGGGCCGACCTCGGCGGCCAGGTCGAGCAGTGCATACGTCACGCCGAACAGCATAACGCGGCGGCCGGGCGTGCGCTTGGCTTCGGCCAGCGCCTTCAATAACCCGGCGTGGTCGCGCAGGAAAAACGCCGCCTGCCGCTGGCCCGAGCGCCGGGCAAAATCGGCCACCATGGCTACCAGCGACGACTCGCCCTGCTCCAGGTACGAGGGCAGCAAACCCAAGAAAATCCAGCTATCCAGCGGGCCGTAAGTGGCCTCGAAGATGCGGGCGGCGTTGTCGCGGTACAGCTGGGGCTCACGCACGAGGTGGCGGCTGCGCTGCTGCAAAGTGGTGCCGCTGCTGCGAAATACTTCTTGCGGCTCCCAGGCGGCGGGGTCGGTGCGCACGTCGTGGGTTTTGAAAAACTCGATGGGCAGAAACGGCACGTCGGCCACGCGGCGCACCCGCGCGGGCTGGCAGCCCAAGGCCGCTAAATAAGCAGCGTAGGGCGGGCAGTGCCGGGCCTGGTACTGAAACAATTGCAGGGCCACGGCCTCGGCCGTGGCGGCCGTGAGGGCGGGCAGCTGCCGCAGGTGCTCTTGGCGGAAACTCATAGAAGACAACCGGGGTTTACTAAGCGCACAACAAGCAACCGGGGCACAACGTTAGCAGTCCGCGTATATTCGGCCCTGGCTCCGGGCGGCTTTACCCTTACTTTTCTTTGCGTATGAATCTGTTTCGACTAGCCCCAACGGCCGGTTTGCTGAGCCTGATGGCGGTGGGCTTCACGGGTTGTCTCAGCGAGCCGACCTATTCCACCACGCCCGAAATCTCGTTTGAGAGCATCACGCGCCAGCGCTACAACACGCCGACGGGCGGCATCGTCGATTCGATATTCATCACCATCAATTTTCAGGATGGCGACGGCGACCTGGGCCTGACTAACTCGGAGGCCACGAGCGCCGCCTACGCGCCGGGCCTCAACCACTTGGTTACGCCGTTTATCAAAAATACCATCACCGGGCGCTTCGATTCGGCGCGCAGCGTGTACCCGTACCTACCCAAGCGGTCGTACTACAGCCGCTTCGACCACCTCTCCACGACCACCGACAACCGGGCGTCGCCCTTGCGCGGCACCCTCACCCGCCGCTACGGGTTTCCGCTGGGCTCGCCGTTTCTCAACCCTCTCTATACGCCGTCCACCGTCACCAGCCAAGAGGTGAAGTTTACGGTCAGCATCCTCGACCGGGCCAAGCATCAAAGCAACGAGGTAGAAACCACGCCGATTACCATTGCCCGCTAGGGCGGTTTTTTGGTTTAAAAGAGGCCCGCGACTTCGGCGAAGTCGCGGGCCTCTTTCGTGCTTTTAGGCCTAATAGATGGCCGGAAACTTAGCCGGGTCTACTTCGCGCAGCACGTCGTACACCACGTCGAACACGTCTTCCGCACTGGGCTTGGAGAAGTAGTCGCCGTCCGAGCCGTAGGGCGGGCGGTGGGCCTGGGCCGAGAGGCAGCGCGGCGCCGAGTCGAGCAGCTGGTAGGCATTCTGGTTATCCACCACCTGCTGCATCATGTAGGCCGTGGCGCCGCCGGGCACGTCTTCGTCGGCAAAAACCACGCGGCCGGTTTTGCGCAGGCTGTCGGCAATGAGCTGGTCGGTGTCGAAGGGCAGCAGGGTTTGCACGTCGATTACTTCGACCGAAATACCGACCTCGGCCAGCTGCTGGGCGGCGTCGAGTACGATGCGGCACATCGAGCCGTAGGTCACGACCGTCATGTCGTCGCCCTGGCGCAGCACCTCGGGGCGGCCCAGCGGCAGCGTAAACTCGCCGATGTTGGCGGGCAGCTTTTCCTTGAGGCGGTAGCCATTGAGGCATTCGATGACGATGGCCGGCTCATCGCTGCGCAGCAGCGTGTTGTAGAAGCCGGCGGCCTGGGTCATGTTGCGCGGCACGCACAGGTGCATGCCCCGAATGGCCCCCAGTATCATCTGAATGGGCGAGCCCGAGTGCCACACGCCCTCCAGCCGATGCCCCCGCGTGCGCACGATGAGGGGCGCTTTTTGGCCGCCCTTGGTGCGGTATTGCAGCGTGGCAAGGTCGTCGCTCAGTATCTGGATGGCGTAGAGCAGGTAGTCCAGGTACTGAATCTCGGCGATGGGCCGCAGCCCACGCAGCGCCGTACCAATTCCTTGCCCGATAATCGTGCATTCGCGGATGCCGGTATCGGTCACGCGCAAGTCGCCAAACTGCGTTTGCAGGCCCGCGAAGGCCTGGTTTACGTCGCCAATGTAGCCCACGTCTTCGCCAAAGGCCAGCACGCGCGGGTCGCGCTCGAAGTTGGCCCGGAAGCAGGCTTGCAGCACCTCGCGGCCATCGACCTGGGGCGCGTCGGGGGCGTACTCAGCGGGCACTTCTTCGATGTTGCCCACGGCCTCGTCGCTCTGGCTGAAGAGGTAGGAGTTGTACTGGTCGGCCGCGTTGGCGAGGCATTCTTCGAGCAGGCGCTGGGCGGCGCGGCGGCCGGCCGTGGGCCGGTGGCCGCGCACCTGGCGCAGGGCCTTGCGCAGCGTGCGCACGATGTCGGCCCGAATGGGCGTCACGTTGGTTTGCAGGCCGTTGACCAGCTCGGCGAGCTGGTGCTCGGTGCCCGTGTCGGCCACCAACTGGTTGAGCACTTTCACGGCCTCATCGCGCTCTTCCTGAATGGGGTTGAAGTACGCGGCCCAGGCGGCGGTGCGCGCCTGCTTGATAACGGCGGCGGCGTCCTTCTCGATTTGGGCCAGCTCGTCTTCGCCCGCGATGCTTTCGGTGAGCAGCCACTCGCGCATCTTGGCCAGGCAGTCGTGCTGCTCTTCCCAGCTCAGGCGGTCCTTGGTTTTGTAGCGCTCGTGCGAGCCGCTGGTGCTGTGGCCCTGCGGCTGGGTTACTTCGGTCACGTGCAGCAGCACGGGCACGTGTGCGGCCCGGCAGATGGCGGCGGCTTTTTGGTAGGTGTCGAGCAGGGCCGGGTAGTCCCAGCCGCGCACCACGTAGATTTCGAAGCCCTCCTGGCCTTCGCCCTCGCGCTGCAAGCCAGCCATGAGGGCCGAAATACTTTGCTTGGTGGTCTGGTACTCGGCGGGCACCGAGATGCCGTAGTGGTCGTCCCACACGCTCACCAGCATGGGTATTTGCAGCACGCCGGCCGCGTTCAGGGCCTCGAAAAACATGCCTTCCGAGGTGCTGGCGTTGCCGATGGTGCCGAAGGCAATCTCGTTGCCATTCACCGAAAAGTCGGTAAACTGGCGCAGCTCAGGGTTTTGGCGGTAAAGCTTGCTGGCGTAGGCCAGGCCCACGAGGCGGGGCATCTGGCCGGCGGTGGGCGAGATGTCGGCCGACGAGTTCTTGCTGGCCGTCTGCGACTTGAACTGGCCGTCCTCGTCGAGCAGACGGGTGGCGAAATGGCCGTTCATGCAGCGGCCGGCGGTGGCGGGGTCGGCCTCAGGGTCGGGCGTGGCGTAGAGCTGGGCAAAATATTGCTGCCAGGTCAGCTCGCCAATGGCCACCATAAAGGTTTGGTCGCGGTAGTAGCCGGCGCGGTGGTCGCCGGCCCGGAAGGCGCGGGCCATGGCCAGCTGGGGCAGCTCTTTGCCATCGCCAAAAATGCCGAATTTGGCCTTGCCCATGAAGACCTCGCGGCGGCCGGCCAGCGAGGCGTGCCGACTTTCCCAGCCCAGGCGGTAGTCGTGGAGAATGTCGGCTTTGGTGAGGGCCAGCAGCGCGGGGGCTTCGGTGGCGGCAAGCAGGGGCACGGACATAAGCGGAGCAGGGTTGAAGTACTAACGGGTGGGGAATGGGTAGAATGGTGCCGCAAAGGTACGAAAAGCGCTGTGGCGAGGCTTATCTTTGAATTGCTGGATGGCCGGATGGTAGAACTGTTGGATGGTTGTTACGGCAAGTACCTACCCACTCTATCAGCCTCCTATGCCTGAGCAGCTGCCTAGCTTAGTTGCCCGCTAGCAGGTAATTTTAGCAGCTCGGCCATTCAGCCATTCAACCAGCCAGCCATTCAATAATTCAGCCCGATGCGCATCGTTTCTACCCTTGTTTTCTGCCTGTTGGCTTTGGCGGCCCGTGCCCAGGGCGTTCTCACCTTCGAGCATACCGACCACGACTTTGGCAAGGTGCCCGAGGGCACGATGGCCACTTATGAATTCAAGTTTAAGAACACCGGCAACCAGCCCATCGTAATTGCCAACGCCCAGGCCAGCTGCGGCTGCACCACCCCCGACTGGACCAAAACGCCCATTCTGCCCGGCAAAATGGGCATGATTAAGGCCGTGTACAACAGCGCCGGCCGGCCCGGCGTATTCGCCAAAACCGTGACCGTGAGCAGCAACGCCACCGAGAGCAGCAAGGTGCTCAGCCTGAAAGGCACGGTGCTGACCAAAGAAGAAATCAAGGCTACCCTCACGCCGGCCCAGCTCGCCGCCTCGCCCCGCCTGGTGCTCGAGCGCAGCAGCTACGACTTCGGCCGCGTGGAGGTGGGGCAGTCGCCCGTTGCCCGCATCAGCGTTAAGAACACCGGCCCCAAAGACTTGGTGTTGAGCACCATCACGGCGCCTTGCTACTGCGTGGGCTACCGCACGGCGCCCGCGCCCATCAAGCCCGGCCAGAGCGCCATCGTGGAACTGGTGTACTCGCAGCGCACCGTGGGGACCGACGCCCAGGAAATCAAGCTAGCTTCCAATGACCTCAATGGCGACGCTAAGCTGACGCTGAAAGCCAACGTAGTGAAGGATTTGGTGCCGACCAGCCTAGTGAAGGAAAGCGGGTCGTCGGTGCCGTTTAAGTAGGCGGCAGCTACTTGCTTAACGGGCAAAAGATGCGCTCGTAGGTGGGCTGTCGCTTGGCAAGCTGCGCCTAATTAAAGACGCCATGAACGCAAAGACTACGACGCTGTTTTTTGCCTTGCTCGGGGTGGCTGCTCTCCGGCCGGAGCAGGCGCAAGCGCAGGCCGTGCACCCGGCCTCGGCGCAGTACGAAGCGCCCACCGACCCGCTGGTGCAGCGCAAGCTGGCGCAGTGGCGCGACCAGAAATTCGGGCTCATTCTGCACTGGGGGCTGTATGCCGTGCCGGGCATTATCGAGTCGTGGCAGCTGTGCTCGGAAGACTGGGTGGAGCGCGACAGCACCGTGGCATACGACGACTATAAAAAGTGGTATTGGGGCCTGAACCAGCAGTTTAACCCCATCAAATTTGACCCCGCGCAGTGGGCGCGGGTGGCCCGGCAGGCCGGGATGCGCTATCTGGTATTCACGACCAAGCACCACGACGGCTTCAGTATGTTCGACACGCAGCAGTCGGATTTTAAGATTACCAACGGCCCGTTTCGGGCCGACCCGCGGGCCAACGTGGCCAAGCACGTGTTCGAGGCGTTTCGGCGGGAAAATTTTATGATTGGGGCGTACTTCTCGAAGCCCGACTGGCACTCGCCCGATTTTTGGTGGCCCAAATACGCCACGCCCAACCGCAACGTCAACTACGACATTCGGAAGCACCCGGCGCGCTGGCAGCGCTTTAAAGACTTCACCTACAACCAGCTGAGCGAGCTGCTGCACGACTATGGCTCGGTCGATATTTTGTGGCTCGATGGTGGCTGGGTGCGTCCCCACGCCACCGTCACGCCCGAGGTGCTGGCCTGGGGCGCGCCCATCCCCGAGTTTAGCCAGGAGGTGGACATGCCGCGCATCGCGGTGATGGCGCGGCAGGCCCAGCCGGGCATTCTGCTGGTCGACCGCACCG
>JAKONR010000225.1 GCA_022701825.1 Hymenobacteraceae bacterium
CCTCGACACCTACTTCAACCTCGACCGCCGGCACTCCGCGCTCGGCTATCGCTCCCCGCACCAATTCGAGCGCGACTTCGTGCCCACCATATCTTAGCTCACTGTCCGTTTTCACTGGACCACCCCACATCAAGGTATTGGTAGACTGGGCTAGGTTAGCCAGCGAATCAGGGGTAGCTACCCGGCGGCCATCGAGGGGGGCGTACAGCTCCAGGCTGGACTTTAGCAGCGAGTCGGCGGCCAGCGCCAGCACCTCCTCCTGGTTCATACCCGCGCGGTAGAAAAGCCAGGCGCGGTACTGCGTGCGGGCCGGAGCGGCGGTGCCGCCGAGGTCGAGGCGGGTAGGGCGCAGGCGCTCGGCTACGGTGCCTTCGCGCACACTGTCTACGTAGAGCATCGTGGCACCGCGCGCGTAGTAGTGCGTAAGTACTAGCTTGTGCCAGCGGTTGTTAGCTACTTGTACTGTGCCGACGATAGTGCGGCCTTTGGCCGACTGATACGTAAGGGTGCCCGTAGTGCCGATGCGAATAGTACCAGCGGCCAGCCCGGCGCTGTCGCGAATTTCAAGCAGCCGCCCGGCAGCCGCAGCCTTAAAGCGGAAGGCAGTAGTGAAAGGATGCACCACGTCCTCGGGTACCAAGCGGATAGCCTTGCCCGGCGCAGCCATAGTGTTGAGGAGCGTGACCCCATTGCTGGCTTTGCGGGCGGGCAGCACTTTGCCTACGTTGAGGGCATCGAAGAGCGAGGGCACCAAGGTGCGGGCTAGTTCGGCGTGGCCGCGGTCGTTGGGGTGCAGCGCGTCGGTCCAGTAGCCGGTGGCCCATTTGCCAGTGCCGTCGTCCACGGCCCCCAGCAGGTTCACGCTGGGCACTTGCCAGCCGTGAATCAGCGCGTTCATCTGGCGAGTGAAGGCGTACTCGGTAGCTCCAAAGTCGTTGCGGGTGTAACAATTCGTCACCACCGGTACTATCCCATTGGCCCGCGCCTGCTGGATAAGCTGCGCCAGGTTGGTGCGAAACTGGTTGAATGCTGTTTGGCCACCGGTCAAGATTCCTTCGTTACCTAGGCTTATCGCAAAAACCACGTACTTGCCGCGCTGCGGCAACAGGTCGCTGCTAAAGCGATTGAGTACGTCCACCGTGCTATTCCCAGGGATGCTGATGTTGGTCGTTATCCAGGGTTGGCCCAGCCCCGCCGTGTTGCGTTGCGTCAGTAAGGCACTGTAGATAGATGTGTACCCGTAGTTGCTCGTCGCGCCTTGCCCATACGGCACAGACGAGCCCATGTACACGATTTTCAGCGGATTTTGGGGCACGTAGGGTTCTAGCAGCAGGTCGTCGAAATAGGTGCTGCCAGCGGCACCGGCCGGGTTGCGCCACACGGCCCGGCCCCGTACGAAGGCTGTGCCCGCCGGAATGGCCCCAATAGCTTCTGCCTTCACCCAGGTGCCGGTAGCCGAGCTAGCCACCAGTGAATCAGACTTGACGCGGCCTAACAGCGCCTGGCTGCTGCTGTAGTAGCACAGCTCCAGGTGGGCAGTTTGGCTGCCGCGCAAGGCATCGGCGGCGGGGTTGTAGAAGTAGCCGCTTAGCTTGTAGCTGGTGGTGCCCGCCATGCTGGCGTAGCTGATTTGCTGTTCCAGCGCCAGGCTGCCGCCAGTCAGCTTGGCCGAGTAGGTACCCGCGTGCGGGGCCGTGGTGCTGACCGCCGCGCTGGCCCCGGTGCCCTGGGGCGTGGTAGTCCACAGGTTTAAATTACCAAGCTCAAAGCCGGGGTTTTGGAAGCTGTAATACGCGGTGGGCGCCGTGCTGCCCGGTACCACGTCGACCCGCATCAGGTTGAGGTAGGCGTAGGTGCCGGCCGTGCGGCTTACCTCCAGCGTGATGCCGCCGCTGGCATCGGCCGTGAGCGTGTCCGAGTTGGCGATGGCGTTGTTGTTGCCGGCGTAGCCGTTGGCTCCCACGTTGGGGCCGCTGGTGGTCTGGCTCACGATGCTCGTATTGCCGCCAGCGAAGCTGAATTTAGTAGTCCGCACCTCCGTAGTTAGCTCGCGGCTGCCGAAAAGGTGGAACACGTAACGCTTGCTACGGTCTAGCCCACTCAGGCGCAGGGTGGCCGAGGTAGCCAAAAAGAAATAGTCCTGCGTGGCTGTCGCCACGGCGTACTGCCCCAGCAGGGCCGCGCTGGGGGCCAGTAGGCCACCGTTGACGATACCATTGGTTTGAAAGCCAGCACCCACCTTGAGTTTGATGCCGGTGGCGACGTTGGCTCTATCTACCAAGCGGAAGGTGTCCTGCGCCCCGGTTTGGTTGAGAATGTTGTTCCAATAGTTGCCGTTGGCATCGGGGCTGGGCGTGCTGTTGCCGTTGGTGATGTCATTGGGGCCAAAGTCGGCGTAGACCGAGCGCACGGCTTGGCCGCGGGCCGGCCCTAGCGCCAGGCTTGCCAGCGCCAGTAGAAGTAATTGCTTTCGCATCGGGAGAAAGGTTGGGTAGGAAAACCGGACCGCCTGCGCGCTGAAAGCGCGGCGGCGACAGCAAAGAACTCAGCCTTTTTCCTGCGCTTGGCCAGCTGGTTAAAAATGGACTAGAAAATGCTAGTAATTTACTAGCCAGCTGCTTGTGTAAATCTGGTTAGATGAATACCCGCGTGCCCGAGAAGCTCTGCCGAAAGGCTTTTGGAGTATAGTTTTTCCGCTTCTTGAAGATGCGGTTGAAGTTGGAGATGTTGTTGAAGCCGCATTTGTACGCCACCTCTGCAATGCTGTGCGTGGTGTCAATGAGCATGCGTGAGGCGTGGCCCAGCCGGATTTCATTGAGGCTGTCTATGAAGGTGCTGCCGGTGCGCTTCTTGATGAAGCGGCTAAAGGAGGCCTCCGGCATATTGGCCAGCTTGGCTACTTCGGCCAGCGTGATGGGCCGGCCGTAGTGCGCGTTCATATACTCAAATACCTTTTCGATGCGGCGGCTATTGTAGTTGAGCTGCTCGTTGGTGAAGGAGGCGTCGGACAGCATGCGCATGTTGCGCGAGGCCGACAAGTCGTGCAGGATGGAAAACAACTCCAGCACCGAGTCGAAGCCCAGCTTTTGCTCCAGCGATAGGATGCGGTCGCGCAGGCGCTCGGCCGTTTCGGGCGAGAAGAGGATGCCGCGCTGCGCGTTCTCAAACATCTTCTGAATGAAGTGCAGCTGGTTGCGGCGCAGCAGGCGCTCGTCGAACAGGTCCTTGTGAAACTGAATGGTGACCTCGTGAATCTCGCCGCTGCGGCACTCGTGCGTAAACCAGGCGTGCGGCAGGTTGGAGCCCACCAGCACCAGCTCTAGGTTGCCGATGGTTTCGAGGTGGTCGCCCACCACGCGCTGCGCCCCGGCCGCGTTCAGTATCAGGTTCAGCTCAAACTCCTCGTGGTGGTGAATCGGAAAATTGAACTCCTGCTTGACCCGCGAGAAAAGCATAAAGCAGTCGTTTTGGGTGAGCGGGGTGATTTCCCGCATAAGGTGGGACGACATGGTGGGTGGGAATAGACGAGAAGAACGGCAAGCGGCGGGTAAAATAGTACCTAAGCCGCTACCGCGGGGCAATCAGGCGAATCAGCCCGAAATAACGCCTAAAACAGCCAGTAGGCCCACTGCCAGCAACCCTAAACAGGCGCTTCAGCAAAAGAGTACCGCGTAAGGTTAAGATAGTATTATCGGCCGCGTAAGCGGGCCGCTACTTTTGACTCCACAATCCAGCCAGCAAAAAACAGGGCGCATTTGACTTTCCAGTCAGCTTTTGCCGCGCCGCCGGCTGGTGCTTTTTAGTCTCTTTCCCACCCTTGCCATGCACTTGCGGCTACCCGATATTCTCATCATTGTTGCCTACCTGCTCGCCACGGTCGGCATCGGCCTCTACTACCGCAAGCGCGCCCGCCAGGACAAGGACAGCTACCTGCTGGGCGGCAAAAGCCTGCCCTGGTACAAGCTCGGCCTCAGCGATGCCTCCGACATGTTCGACATCAGCGGCACCATGTGGATGGTGAGCCTCTGCTTTGTGTACGGCATGAAAAGCATCTGGATTCCCTGGCTGTGGCCGGTGTTCAACCAGGTGTTTCTCATGATGTACCTCTCGCGCTGGCTGCGCCGCTCCAACGCCGCCACCGGGGCCGAGTGGCTGGCCACGCGCTTTGGGCAGAAGGGGCCGGGCGTGTGGGCCTCGCACCAGGTGGTCATCGCCTTTGCGCTGCTGAGCTGCCTGGGCTTTTTGGCCTACGGCTTCGTGGGGCTGGGCAAGTTCATGGAAATCTTCATTCCCTGGTCGGCGGTGCAGCCCTACGTGCCGTTTGCGGTGGCTCCGCAGTACGTGCCGCACCTGTATGGCATCGTGTTCACGCTGTTTGCCATGTTTTACTCCATCATTGGGGGCATGCACAGCATCGTGCTGGGCGATATTATTAAGTACTGCATCATGACGGTGGCCTGCGTGGCCATCGCCGTTATCGCCTACCTGCGGCTGCAAGGCCACGAACTGGCGGTGCCGGCGGGCTGGTTTAACCCGTTTTTCGGCTGGCGGTTGGGACTTGACTGGCAGAAGCTCATCCCGGAGGTCAACAGTAAAATCTCCAGCGACGGCTACTCACTGTTCGGTATCTTCTTCATGATGATGGCCTTCAAGGGCGCGTTTGCGTCGCTGGCCGGCCCGGCGCCCAACTACGACATGCAGAAAATCCTGAGCACCCGCTCGCCCGAAGAGGCCAGCAAAATGAGTGGGTTCGTGTCGATTATCCTGCTGCCCATTCGCTACGCGCTCATCATCGGCCTCACCATCCTGGGTCTGCTCTACTACCACCAGATGAACCTCAAGGCGCCCGATGGCACCATCGACTTCGAGCGCATTTTACCCCTCACCATCAACAATTTCCTGCCCGTGGGGCTGGTGGGGCT
>JAKONR010000487.1 GCA_022701825.1 Hymenobacteraceae bacterium
TCTATCCATCAGCCTTTTGTTATTTGCCTGCGCCGCCTTTGGGCAGGGCCGTAGCATCAGCCGCGAAAAGAAAATACTTACACCGTATGTCCGTGAGCAGAATGACACGCTACACGTGGGCGACATTATTCAGCTAACAGAGGGTACTGGCACAAATGGCCAATTTCTTTACGTGCAGTTGGTAAACAGCTTCAATGAGCCAGTTAAGCCTGCTGATAGCCGCGCCGCTGCTCAGCGGCAACCCATTCTATTTTTTAAGGAGCAGGATGGCGTAACCTATATGTTTACAAAGTTTTTTGTAGTAAATATTGAGGCGGCCTTCAATAAAGGCGAGATTAAAAAAGCGATGCGGAAGTAGGTGCTACACCGTCCGCTCCATTTCCCGCCGAGCCCGGTACACCGTACTCACGTCCACGCCTAGGGCCGTAGCCGTAGCCTCAGCCGCTCGGGTCGGCTGGTCAACGTAGCCGGGCATGGCCAGCAGCGCCCGGTAGTGCAGCACAATCTCTTTGTGATTGAAGCACTTGATATTCAAGGCGCCAGCTTGGTAGAGCTTACCAAGCTGGCCTTTTTCTTCTAGCTGGTTGAGTAGGTCGATGAGCTGCATACCTAGATATCGGTTTCGGCGTCGCGTTTGTCGAGGCTGGTAAGCCGCTGGCGTAACTCAGTTAAATTGGTTTCGGGCGCTGGCAAGGCCTTGGCCCCATCCACGAAGGCCCGGCCGAGCTTGGCCGCCAGCACGTCGCCGAGGGCCTCGTAGTCGATGGCTGGGGCGTTGGCCTGCACCACGCCACCGGTGCGCACCTGGGGCAGGTACATGGCCGAGCTGCTGACCACGCCACCCGCCGCGTAGCGGGCCATGCGTTCAGCGGGCATCGGGTCACGGTAGAAGGGCCGCCCGCCGCCGGCTACGTTCAGGGCCGAGGCCTGGGCCCGCAGCTTGGGATTGCGAAAGACGCCCTTGGTCAGAATGATTTCCTCGCCTTCCATTTCGCCTAGGTGCGCGCCGCTGCGGTGCCAGAGCTGCACCCCGCCGCGGGCGTGGCTCGGGCCCTGCACCACGCCGCCCTCGGCAAACTGCTGGCTGCTGATGGTGCGAATCTGGGCCAGTGTCGTAATGCCGGCCAGCGCAATCTGAATAGCCGTAGCGACGCCAAAGTCGAACTTGGGCGTATCAGCCAGAATCCGCATCACGGCGCTGCCACCATCGATAACCGCCTGAGCCAATGCGTACTTCTGCTGGCGCTTATGCTGCTCGGCGTCGATACGCTCTTGCTGCTTAGCTAACACTGCTTTACGGGCCTGGCTAGTGGTAGCTAAACTCAATTCGTTTTTAATCGCATCAAGTCGACGCTGACTGGCCGCATCCTCAAAAGTCGAAAGCGCGCCAATCGACTGACGTGCGATGTCGGCCACCTTCTCATACTTAGCCGCGATAAGCTGCAGCTGGGCTTGGCCGGACGCCGCTTCGATGGCTTGCAGGTTGAGCGCGTGCTGCTTCTCGATATTTTCGCGCTCAGTTGTGCCCTCCTTGGTGGCGGCTACGCCCGCAGCGTAGGAGTTGATTTCGGCCCGCACCTGCTCGTTATAGAACTCCTGGCTGGCGCGGGTGCGCAGTTGGTGGTACTCAGTCTGGCCGGCGAGGAGGCGCTGTTGGTTGAGCTCGGCCCCCTGCTGCTGAGCGCCTAGCTCGGCGATGACGTTCTGCGTGTCCTGTTCGGAGAGGGCCCGGCGCTTGGCCACGGCGTCGGCGCGAATAGCCGTCACCTTGGTTTCGTATTCCAGGTTCGTCATCGCGCGCTGGTCGAGGCCGGCAATGGCTAGCTCTTGCTCCAGGTTGATGTTGGCTAGCTCCAGGTTGCGGCGCTCGACGCTGTTTTCCTTGGCCAGCGCCAGGGCCTGGCGGTTGCGCTCGACGAGCGCCTGCATCACCAGCACGCTTTCTTGCCGCTGGTAGTCCGCCTCTAGCTTTAGGCTGGCAGCATTGGCCTGGGCCCGCACCAGCGGAATCTGTGCTACGGCTAGCTGCGCCGCTTTTAGGCTGTACTTGGCTTCGACCTCGGCCCGCTGCTGGGCATAGTCAGCCGTGATTTCGGTGCGCTGCTGCTCGGTCAGCCCCTGCGCGTCAAGGGCCTGTTGCTGCTGCAGCTTGAGGCTGGCCAGCTCCTGGGCGTAGCCGGCAGCCCGTAGGCGCACCTTCTCGGCCAGTGCGTCCTGGGCCTGCTTAATTTCCAGTGCGGCCTGCGCCTGCACCTGCTGTTGTTGCAGGCGCAGCTCTTCGGTGGTGCCCTTCTGCACGGCCCCTAGGCGCAGGGCGATGCGCGAAAGGTTGCGCTGCAACGCGGCATTCTCGGCCGCGTCCTGCTGTTCGATGCGGCGCTGTAGATTCTGCACGGCCCGTTGGGCGTTGGTCTGAATGTCGGCCGCTTCCTGCTGACGGGCAGCGCGGTCGCGCTCTACGCCCTCGGCTACTACGCTCGCTTGCTCTGCACGAAGTGCGTTAAGTGCACCACGGGCCTTCTCGACTTCCTCCAAAATTTTAGTATCGCTAGTAGATAAGGGCTTTCGCTCGCTCACTGCCAGCTTTTCATTAGCCGCAATTTGTGCGTTAATGCGCTCTAAATCTTTTTGGTGCAGCGCCTGCTGGGCATCGTCGTTCGCCTGGGCTTTCTTCATCTGCTTATCTATCTCCAGCAGCTTCTGCTCGGTAAGCTCCCGCGCGGAGGCGCCTGTTGCCTCCGCTAACTTGATTTCTGCATCAGCTTGTTCTCGCAAAGCATTGGCTCGCTCCAACTCAGCCGCCGCCAGCTTTGCCGTTTTCTCGGCCGCTGTATCAATTAGGTTGAGGTATTCTGCAAAGGAAACGACGTTGGCCTTGACCGCGCCCGCCACCTTATTGAAGCCGTCAATAAAGGGGTCGAGCACCTGCCGAACTGCGGCGAAACGCTCGTATAGCTTCTGAATACCAGTATAAATGAGCCCGATAGGATTGCTGAAGCGCAGAAAAGCCTCGGTAATGTCGCGCACCTTCTTTTGCGTGGCGTCTGAAGCGTTGCGGTAAGCGAGGAAGCCGGCCACCAGCGCGCCCACGGCGATGATGACGAGGCCGATGGGGTTGAGCTTGAGCACCA
>JAKONR010000229.1 GCA_022701825.1 Hymenobacteraceae bacterium
GGCCCCAATGCCTTCGTGCAGTGCGAGGCCGAGCAGGCGCTCAGCTTCAGCGGCGGCGTGGATAGCTGGGCGTCGGGCGTGCTGTTTGACATCATCAAGGAATACGGCCAGGCGCTGCGCTTCGGCAACCGCGAGCAGGACGGCCAAGGTGCCGGCTGGGCCGTGGCCAACAGCGTATTCTGGCAATGCACCGCCAGCCGCGTGGACTGCTACCGCCCGCCCACGGCCCAAAACTGGGCGTTTGGCACCTGGGCGCAGTTTGGCGGCAACGGCTACTGGGACCAATCCAACGAAAACATCACCCCGCGCAGCCTCTACTACGCGCAGCTCACCGACCGCCTCGGCGACGCGGCCGTGAAGCCCCGCGCCATCTTGCTGCCCGTGCCCACCGAGGCCAGCAGCAGCCCCAAAGTAGCCGTGGCCCAGGAGCTGACGCGGCTTTCCGCTAGCCCCGCTCCTACCCTCACGGCGCTCATCGACGCGGCGCCCAGCCGCCAACCTATTCCCACCCAGACTTCAGCTCCAACCATTGATAAAGTCGGCGTGAAAGTGCCCGCCGCGCCCACCCTCGCGCCCGCCCTGCGGGTGGTGCGCGGCGTGGTGGTGCGCGGCGAGGCCCTCGTGCTGGGCCAGCGCCAGGAAGTGCCCTGGTGGAACGGCAGCGCCCGCCCCTACTTCTTACCGCAGGCCAAGCCGCACGTCACGCGCTACGTGCCGGGCTTCACCGGCCGCGGCCTCACCGACGACCTAGGGCAGATGACCGACTCGCTGCGCCTGCGCAACGTGGTGGCCCTTAGCCACAACTACGGCCTCTGGTACGAGCGCCGGCGCGACGACCACGAGCGCATCAAGCGCATGGATGGCGAGACCTGGGCCCCGTTTTACGAGCTGCCCTTCGCCCGCAGCGGCCAGGGCACGGCCTGGGACGGGCTGAGCAAATACGACCTCACCAAGTACAACAAGTGGTACTGGAGCCGCTTGGCCCAATTTGCCGACCTGGCCGACCAAAAGAGCCTGGTGCTGCTCAATGAGCACTACTTCCAGCACAACATCATCGAGGCCGGCGCGCACTACGCCGATTTTCCGTGGCGGCCGGTGAACAACATCAACCACACCGGCTTTCCCGAGCCCGCGCCCTACGCCGGCGACAAGCGGATTTTCATGGCCGAGCAGTTTTACGACGTGACCGAC
Organism: Hymenobacteraceae bacterium; assembly: GCA_022701825.1. GTDB lineage: Bacteria > Bacteroidota > Bacteroidia > Cytophagales > Hymenobacteraceae > Hymenobacter. Next base: position 1,192 of record JAKONR010000229.1, read on the forward strand.
GCCACGCGGCGGCCGTTGCACCGCGCTTTCATTCGTCAGAATCTCAACAACTTCGCGGGCAAATCGGGCGTCATTCACCTCATCGGGGCCGAGTTTACGGGGCCGCTGGCGTTTGTGCAGTTCTGGCTCGATACCATCAAGGAATGGGAAACCGAAACCGGCCAGCACCCGCTCATCGCCCTCAGCACCACTAAGGACGTGCAGGACGCTATCTTGGCCGACCCGGCGCGCGCCGCCGTGGTCGATATTATTGACATCAACTACTGGCACTACCAGTTCAACGGCACGGCCTACGCGCCCCTGGGGGGCCAAAACCTGGCCCCGCGCCAGCACGCCCGCCTCACGCCGCCCAAGCGCAGCTCGTTTGAGCAGGTGCACCGGGCGGTGCGCGAGTACCGGCAGCAATTTCCCGACAAGGCCGTACTGTACTCGGCCGATGGCTACGATGCCTTCGGCTGGGCCGCGCTGCTAGCGGGCGGCTCGCTGGCGAGCGTGCCCCGCGTGGCCGATGCCCGGTTTGCCACCGCCGTGGCCGGCATGACGCCGCTGGAGCTGCCCGGCAAACCCGCCAATCAATGGGCCATTGGCGACGGCAAAACCGGCCTGCTGGTGTACCGCGAAGGCACCGCGCCCACGCAAGTAGACCTGGGGCCGCTCAGCGGCACCTTTTCGGTGCGGCACATCAACCCTAAAACCGGGGCGCTGACGGACACGAAAGAAACCGTGAAAGGCGGCAAGCCGGCGACGCTGCCCAAGCAGGGCGAAGGCGCGGAGGTGGTCTGGCTAATGAAGAAATAACGCTATGAGAAACGGGTTGCTTCTGCTGCTACTGGCCCTGGCTGGCTCGGCCCAGGCCAACATCGTGCTCCCGCGCGTGCTGGGTCACAACATGGTGTTGCAGCGCGACAAGCCCGTGGCCATCTGGGGCACGGCCGCGCCCGGCGAGGCCGTGGCCGTGCAGTTTGGCGCCCAAAGTCCGCGCACCGTGGCCGACGCCAGCGGCCATTGGCAGGTAATGCTAAAGCCGCTCGCCGCCTCGGCCACGCCGGCCGACCTTACCATCAAGGGCAACAATACCATCTTGTTGCACAACATTTTGGTGGGCGAGGTGTGGCTGTGCTCGGGGCAGTCGAATATGGAATACACCATGCGCAAGAGCAGCAAAGTGACGCTGCCACCCGGCGCCGACACCACCGCCGTGCACGAGCTAGACCGCGCCCACGACCCGGCCATCCGCATTTTTCTGGTCAACCGCAAGGAACTAATCAAGCCCGACTCGCTGCACCGCGGCTGGAGCGTGGCCCAGGATTCGGCCCTGCGCTCGTTTTCGGCGCCGGCGTATTTTTTCGCCAAAGAGCTGCACCAAAAGCTCGGCGTGCCGGTGGGCGTGGTATCGTCGGCGGTGCCGGGCAGCCGCATCGAGCCCTGGATTGCGGCCGAAGCGTTTCAGCAAGACCCAGCTTTTGCAGGCCAAAAGGTAGCCGGCGACCCGGCCAAATTCTACGAGCCGATGATACGGCCGCTGGCACCCTTCGCGCTCCGGGGTTTTTTATGGTATCAGGGCGAGAGCAATTGCTTTCTGGCCGAAACCACCAACTACACGCAGAAAATGCGCCTGCTCATTCAGAACTGGCGCGCCGCCTGGGGCGATGCCACGCTGCCGTTTTACTACGTGTCGCTGGCGCCCTTCAAATACTCCGAATCGAAAGACAACAAGGGCACGCTGACTACCGAAACGCTCCCCCGCTTTCGCGAAGCCCAGGAAGCCGTGCTGCAAGTGCCCCACACCGGCCTGATTGTCACGACCGACCTGGCGACCAACCTCGACGACATCCACCCGCCTTATAAGTGGGAAATCGGCCGCCGCCTGGCCCTGCTGGCGCTGGCCGCTACCTACCGGCAGGCCAATGTGCCGGCCAGCCCGGTGTTCCGTAGCCTGGCGGTGAAAGGTAACGTGGCCACCGTCAACTTTACCACTAGCGCGCCGCTCATTAGCAAAGACGGCCAGCCACTTACCCACTTCACCATTGCCGGAGCCGATGGGGTGTTTGTGCCCGCCCAAGCGCGCCTTAAAGGCCAGCAGGTGCTGGTATCAGCCGCCACTGTGCCGCACCCGGTAGCCGTGCGCTTCGGCTGGGACGAGGCCGCGCAGCCCAACCTCTTTTCGGCCTCGGGCCTGCCGGCCCGGCCGTTTCGCACCGACCACTGAGTGTAGCGCGGACTCTGCGAGTCCGCGAATACATCACGGCTGCTTCAAGCATTTTACTACTCATTGCGCAGACTCGCAGAGTCCGCGCTACGTTTTCTCCTACCCATGAGCCACGACGTACTATCCCGGCGCGATTTCCTTGGTACTGGCTCGCTGCTGCTGGCCAGCCTGCTGCTGCCGCAGGCCGGCTCTGCCAGCAAGCCCAAAAAGCTGACGTACAAGATTGCGGTGGTGGACCTCATGATTTTGAAGCGCCAGAAGCTCGGGGCGCTTCAGCTCACCAAGGACATTGGGGCCGATGGCGTGGAGCTTGACATGGGCGGCCTCGGGCAGCGCGAAACCTTCGACAACCAGCTGGCCAACCCCGAAATCCGCCAGCAGTTTATCGACAAAGCCCGGGAGTTGAACCTCGAAATCTGCTCGCTGGCCATGACCGGATTTTACGCGCAGTCGTTTGCCACGCGGCCCACCTACGAGCGCATGGTGCAGGACTGCTTCGACACGATGCGGGCGCTCGGCGTGAAAGTCGCCTTTTTGCCCTTGGGCACGCAGGGCGACCTGCGCCGCAACCCCGAGCTGCGCCCCGCCATTGTGGAGCGGCTGCGCGTGGTGGGCCGCCTGGCCCAAAAAGCCGGCGTAGTGGTGGGCATCGAAACCGCCCTCGACGCCACCGGCGAGGTGGCGCTGCTCAAGGAAATTGGCTCGAAGCACATACAGATTTACTTCAACTTCTCCAATCCCCTCAAGGAAGGCCGCGATTTGCACCAGGAGCTGCGCATCCTGGGCCGCAAGCGCATCTGCCAGATGCACGCCACCGACGAGGACGGCGTGTGGCTGCAAAACAACCCGCGCCTCGATATGCAAAAGGTCAAGCAGACGCTGGCCGACATCGGCTGGCAGGGCTGGCTGGTAATTGAGCGCTCGCGCGATGCCACCGACCCGCGCAACGTGAAGCGAAATTTTGGGGCTAATACGGCGTATCTGAAGTCCGTCTTTCAGGGCTGAGCCGGGTGCCCGCGCTGCGCCCTACTATAGCATACTAGCCGATAGCGCCTCCCCGGCCCAGGGCTGCCAAAAGGCGCCTGCCGGGCAAGCTGGCGGGCCCGGCAGCCCGGCAAGAACGTTTTATCGTGCTGATTGTTTGTGCGCTGGATAATGAGCGAGCACTCACTTTTTGGCCATATTACTACTGCGCTTTGATGCTAATTTCCTACAATAACTTGGCAAAAACAAGTATCACGTTCTCTTCATATAGCCGCTAAATTCGTGTCGTAATCCTGGGAGTGTCTTTACCCGCCTGAAACCTACGCCACGCATGTTTTTCTCGTTTCGCCCTTTGCTCCTGGCCGCCTTGCTGAGCTTTGCCGGGGCCACTACTGCCGCCGCGCAGGAGCAGCCCACCGAAAGCCGGGAAGCCGCCTACACCCGCACCATCACCGAGCGGGCCGCCAAAATCGTGGCTACCCTGGGCCTGACCGATGAAGGCAAAAGCACGAAAGTGCGCGACGTAATCGCCAACCAGTACCGCGCGCTGAACACCGTGCACGAAACTCGCAAAGCCCAATTGGCTGCCCTCAAGGCCCAGCCGAAGGACGACAAAACGGAGGCCGCGACCAAGAAAATGGAGGACCAGGCCACCGCCGCCCTCGCCAAGCTGCACGGCAAGTACCTCAAGCAGCTCGGCCGCTACCTCACTACGGAGCAAGTGGCGATGGTGAAAGACGGCATGACCTACCGCGTGCTGCCCATCACGATGACGGCCTACGAGGACATGCTGCCCAGCCTCACCGCCGAGCAGAAGGCCCAGCTGCTGGCCTGGCTCACCGAAGCCCGCGAGCACGCCATGGACGCCAGCACGTCGGAGGAAAAGCACAAGTGGTTTGGCAAGTACAAGGGCCGCATCAACAACTACCTCTCGGCGGCCGGCATCGATATGAACCAGGCCAGCAAAGACTGGCAGGCCCGCGTTGCGGCCCGCAAGGCCACCAGCACTACCCCAGCTACCAACTAGCCAGCCAACTGACTGGCTCCCTTCGCTTCTCTACTACAACCCTTCAGTTTCACCCACCAAACTGTATATGGCTTCTTCTCTACCCTCGCGCCGCCGCCCGGCTGGTGCCACTCATTCTCGCCTGGCGGCCGCGCTGCTGGCCAGCAGCGCTTTATTAGGGGCGCCAGCTGCGCAGGCGGCCCCGGCTATCGGCGGCGGCGGCAAGCCCGCCAACGTGCTCGTGGCCTTCAAGGGCCGGGTAGTGGATGCCAAAGGCCAGCCCCTGCCGGGCGTGACGGTGCTCATTAAGGGCACCAAAACCGGCACCAGCACCGACGCCAACGGCGTGTTCAACTTCAACCTGCCCACGGGCAAGGAAGTCCTGGTTTTCAGCTTCGTGGGCTACAAAACCAAGGAGATGGCCGTGGACGGGCGCAGCACGCTCGACGTGAGCCTGGAGGAAGACGCCGCTGCGCTCGACGACGTGGTGGTAGTAGGCTACGGCACCCAGACGCGGGCTACCCTCACCGGGGCCGTGGCCACGGTGGACATGAAGCAGATTCAGGACTTGCCGGTGGGCAGCCTTTCGGCCACGCTGCAAGGCCAGATGCCCGGCGTGAGCGTGGCCGGCGGCACCAGCCGCCCCGGCAACGCCGCCCAGATTACGGTGCGCAACCCCAACTCGCTGGCCAAGGACGGGCCGCAGGGCACGGGCCCGCTCTACGTGATTGACAACGTGGTGCGCTCGCAAGACGATTTTAACCTGCTCGACCAGTCGGAGGTAGAGTCCATCTCGGTGCTGAAAGATGCCTCGGCGGCCATCTACGGCGCGCGCGGCGGCCAGGGCGTTATCCTGGTAACCACGCGGCGCGGCAAGGTCGGGGCGCCGCAGCTCAGCTACAGCGGCTCGGTGGGCGTGGCCGACGCCACGCGCCTGCCCAGCATGATGAGCGGCGTGCAGCACGCGCAGTACCTCAACGACTACAACACGGTGGGCGGGATGCAGCCCAGCAACGCGGCCATCTATACCCAGGACGAGCTCGATTACTTTGCCCAGAACAACACCAACTGGCTGAAGGAGGCCTGGCAGCCGGCCGTGACCCAGCGACACGCGCTGAACATGAGCGGCGGCACCGACCGGGTAACGTACTTTGCCAGCGGCACTTACAACCGGCAAAACGCCAACTTCGACAACATCAACTCCGACCGCTGGACGTACCGCGCCAGCGCCGACGTGAAGGTGGCGCGCGGCCTGAAAGCCGCCCTTTCGGTGAGCGGCGGCCTGGGTGGCTCGCGCATGTACTTCCTCAAGCAAGGCCAGGAAAGCGCGGAAAACGACATGAAAAGCCTGCTCTACACGCCGCAGTTCGCGCCGATGTACGTCAATGGCCTGCCCGTTTACCTCTCGACCGGCACGGGCTTCGATGCCTTCCACTTCTTCGAGGTGCAGAAATCGGACAACTTCACGTCGCAGCGCAACACGACGCTCAACGTGCAGGCGAGCGCCGAATACGAGCTGCCGTTTCTGAAAGGGCTGCGGGCGCGGGTGGTGTTCAACAAGAACATGAACAACGCGTTCGGCAAGCAGTACGGCACCAAGTACAACGTGTACCAGCTCACAATGCTCGGCGACCACAAGCACATCTACGGCGGCGACGTGCTCAAGACCGTGACCCTGAACAACGGCGACCGGGTGCGCCTCAACCCCTCGTACAGCGACAACTACCAGCTCAACGGCTACCTCACCTACGACAACCAGTTTGGCAAGCACCACGTGGCGGCGCTGGCCTTCTTCGAGCAGCAAGAAACGTTTACCGACGCGACAACGGCCATGCAGGAGGGCGTCATCATCGGGGGCCTGCAAAACATGAGCAGTGCCACCGGCACCCAGACGACCACCGAAACCCAAACCGAAGCGGGGTTGCTGTCCTACGTGGGCCGCTTCAACTACGACTACGCCAACAAGTACCTGCTCGAATTCACCATTCGCCGCGACGGCTCGACCCGGTTTGCGCCGGAGTACCGCTTCGGCACGTTCCCGGCGGTGTCGGCCGGCTGGGTGATTTCGGAAGAGCCGTTCTTCAAGAATAACATCCGCGTGGTAGATTTCCTGAAAGTGCGCGGCTCGCTGGGCTTTTTGGGCACCGACAACACCAAGTCGTACAACTGGCAAACCAACTATTCGGTGGCCACGGGCAAGAGCCCGGTGTTTGGCGGCAACGGCGACCGGCCGCTCGTGTTCATGGCCAACAACGCGCTGGCCAACCGCGCCGCCCGCTGGGACAACATCACGAAGTACAACGCCGGCATCGACGCGCGCTTCCTCGACAACCGCCTCTCGCTGACCGTGGACGGGTATTACGACCACGCCTACAACATGCTCACGGCCCTCTCGGGCTCGGCGCCGCTGCTGATTGGGGCAGCGCTGCCGTCCGAGAACTTCGGCATCATCAACGGCTTCGGCACCGAGGTCTCGGTGGGCTGGAACGGCCGCATCACCAACGACCTTGCGTTCCGCCTCAACACGTTCTTCACCTGGAACGATAACAAGCAGGTGCGGGTCGACGTGCCGCGCGGCCAGGTGGGCACCTTCCTCGACCCCACCGGCCAGTCGACCGACCAGGGCGTGCTGGGCTACCGCTACCTAGGCATGTTCCGCACCCCCGGTGATGTCGATGCCTTTTTTGCCGCCAACCCCAAACTCAACCGCCAGAAGTATCTCTTCGGCCAGCCGGCGCAGCCGGGTATGCTATACTATGAGGACATCCGCGGCCTCAAAAATGCCGATGGCAGCTACGGCGAGCCAGATGGCGTTATCACCGATGCCGACGTGGAGTACCTGACGCCCAAGGCCAGCAACCACTACAGCGTGGGCTTCAACCCCAGCATCACCTACAAGTCGCTCAGCGTTTCAGCCACCATGGGCATCGCGTGGGCGGCCAGGCCACGGTAGAAGGGGCGGCCCGCAGCCGCGCTACCACCACCGCCAACCGCCCCGAGTTCTGGGCCGACCACTGGACGCCGACTAATACCAACGCCTCGATGCCCGCGCCCTACTACGTGGGCAGCTACGACGTGACGTCGGAATTCTGGTTCCGCAGCTCGCTGTCTGCGGGCGTGCGCAATGCCAACGTGTCGTACACCATCCCCACGGCCCTCACCAACCGCATCAGCGTGAGCAGCGTGCGCCTGTTCTTCCAGGCCACCAACCTCTTCAACTTCTTCAACCCCTACAGCTACAAGGACTACTCGGGCTCTTACGACGCCTACCCCACCCTGCGCACGCTGTCCTTTGGCCTGAACGTCGGCCTGTAATCTCCTTCCCACCCGCCTTATGAAATATATTTCTCTCGCCACGCTGGGCCTGGGCCTCGGGGCCACCTGCTTGCTGGGCAGCTGCGAAAGCGTGCTGGACAAGCAAAACCTGGCAGCCGTCGAAGGCAGCCTCATCTACAACGACTCGACGCTCGCCAACCTGAGCCTCAACTACGTGTACGAGCAAAACCTACCCAGCTGGTTTGGGCAGAGCTCTATCGGCTTTGGCAACCCCACTGGCCTCTCCGACGAGTCGTATTCCGATAATGCCTTTATGCAGGGCACCGTGCAGCAGTCCGACGTCACGGACTTCGGCACGGGCCTGAGCAAAGACAACAACTACGGTAAGATTCGCACCATCAACATGTTCATCAGGGACGTGCGGGCGGGCTCCTTGCCGCAGGGCACCAAAAACCGGCTCATTGGGCAGGCGCAGTTTTTCCGGGCCTGGCGCTACTTCGACCTCGTGCGCCTCTACGGCGGCGTGCCGCTGGTCTTCACCCCGCTCAATGGCGTGGGCAATGAGGCCCGTGACCTCACTTACCTACCCCGCAACACTACTACCCAAACCTTCGCCGCCATCGTGGCCGACCTCGACTCGGCCGCCGCCGCGCTGCCCGGCAAGTGGGCCGCGTCCAGCGACTGGGGCCACATCACCAAGGGGGCCGCGCAGGCCTTTAAGGGTCGGGCGCTGCTCTACGCGGCCAGCCCGCAGTTCAACCCCTCCGACAACACGGCCCGGTGGCAGGCCGCCTACGACGCCAGCGTAGCCGCCCGCACTACGCTCCTGGCCAACGGGGCTCGCCTGCACGCCTCCTACGACCAGCTCTGGTTTCAGGAAGTAAACAACCCCGAAGCCGTGATGGTGACTGGCTACAACACGGCCACCGGCGACCAGACCAAGAAAAATAACAGCTACGACAACTCGACCCGCCCGGCCTACACCGGCACCAGCGGCGGCTCGAACCTGCCCAGCTGGGATATGGTAAAGGCCTACCCCATGCTCGACGGCAAAAAGCCGGGCGACGCTACGTCGAAGTACACCTACAGCGACCAGCTGTTTTACAAGAACCGCGACCCGCGCTTCGATAAAACCATCGCCTACAACGGCTGCACCTGGCCGCTGAACGGCAACACCAGCTACCGGCTTTGGACGTATTATAGAGGCACCACCAGCGTGGAGCCATCCAAGCCCAGCAACACCAGTTTCTACACCCGCAAGGCCATCAGCCCCACCGCCGGCGTCAGCGATGCCGTGTACGTGGGCACCGACTGGATTGAGATTCGCTACGCCGAGGTGCTGCTCAACGTGGCCGAAGCCGCCTGCGGCCTCAACAACCTGACCGAGGGCTACACCCAGCTCAAAGCCCTGCGGGCGCGGGCCGGCATCGAGGCGGGCACCGATGGCAACTACGGCCTGAAAGCCGGCATGAGCCGCGCCGAAATGTTCGACGCCATTCTCTACGAGCGGCAGCTGGAATTTGCCTTCGAAGGCAAGCGCTTCTGGGACCTGCGCCGCTGGAACAAGCTGGACGACGTGCTGAACGGCAAAAAGCGCAAGGGTCTCACCATTACGTTTAAGGCCACCACGGCCGTGCCTGACAACACCTTCGCCGCCACCCGCGATGGGTTGAACCTCGACAACCTCTACGCCAATAACTTCACTATTGCGGTGAAGGACGTGGATACCAAGTACAACCTCAACTGGCGGGAGCAGGAGTACGCTTTCTTCGGTATTCCGCAGGCGGCCATCGACAACAACCCCAAGCTGCTGCAGAACAACAAGTGGAACGGCAGCTTCGACCCGCTGCAATAGTATGGCGACTGGCAGCTTAACTTAACTCTTTGTCTCTGAATGCGTCGCTACCCAATCGGGGTAGCGGCGCATTGCTGTGTTGGGGGCGGCCCCAGCGCGCGTCCCCTTTCTTTACCACCGGCCCCGCACCCTTGCGAGGCGCCGCTTAGCTAGTATATGTTCAGTTTAACCGGAAAAAAGGCCGTCGTCACGGGCGGCGGCAGCGGCATTGGCCGCGCCATCGCGCTGCTCTTTGCCCGCCAGGGCGCCGAGGTGCACCTCATTGAGCTGAGCGCCGAGGCCGGCCAGGCAGCGGCCGACGAGATTCGGGCGGCCGGCGGCGCGGCCCACGTGCACGCCGCCGATGTAGCGCAGCAAGCGGCCGTAGTAGCCGCCTTTCAGGCCATCGGCCGGGTCGATATTTTGGTCAATAACGCCGGCATCGCCCACGTCGGCAACGTGGAAACGACCGCCGAGGCCGACTTCGAGCGCGTGTACCAGGTCAACGTGAAGGGCGCCTACAACTGCCTCTTCGCGGCCGTGCCGCTGATGAAGGCGCAGGGCGGCGGCGCCATCGTGAACCTGGCCAGCATCGCGGCGCACGTCGGCCTCACCGACCGCTTCGCGTATTCGATGAGTAAAGGGGCGATTTTTGCCATGACCTTGTCGGTGGCCCGCGACTTCCTCAGCAGCAACATTCGCTGCAACAGCATCTCGCCGGCGCGGGTGCACACGCCCTTCGTCGATGGCTTTCTGGCCAAAAACTACGCCGGCCGCGAAGAAGAGATGTTTGCCAAGCTCTCGGCCAGCCAGCCCATCGGCCGCATGGGCACGCCCGACGAGGTAGCCGCCCTGGCGCTTTATTTGTGCTCCAACGAGGCGGGTTTTGTGACCGGCTGCGACTACCCGCTCGATGGCGGGTTTATAAAGCTCAACACCTAACTAGATGCGTTGTAGAGACGCATACTTGCGTCTCGGCGTTGCTAAGCTCGTCGTTGTTCAGCCCACACGCCACTCTTCTAACGCGGGGACGCAAGTATGCGTCTCTACACCCAGGCACTACTACCTAAGCATCAAGCACTAAACTACATGAAGCTCATTCGCCACGGCCAGCCCGGCCACGAAAAACCCGGCGTTATCCTCCACGACCAGCGCTACGACGTGTCGGCCTTCGGCCAGGACTATACTGAAGAATTTTTCGCCACCGACGGCCTGCGTCGCCTCGCCGAATTTCTAAAAACCCACGAAGGCCAGCTGCCCCAACTAGCCGACAGCGAGCGCCTGGGGCCGCCCGTGGCGCGCCCCTCCAAAATCCTGTGCATCGGCCTCAACTACGCCGACCACGCCCGCGAAACCGGCGCCACGCCGCCCGCCGAGCCGGTGCTGTTCATGAAATCGACCACCTCCTACATCGGACCGAACGACGCGATTACCATCCCCAAAAACTCGGTAAAAACCGACTGGGAAGTGGAGTTGGCCGTAGTCATCGGCCGGCGCGCTTCTTACATCGAAGAAGCTGACGCCGAAAGCTATATCGCGGGCTACGTGCTGCACAACGACGTGAGCGAGCGCGAGTTTCAGCTGGAGCGTAGCGGCACCTGGGACAAGGGCAAGGGCTGCGACACCTTCGCGCCCGTGGGTCCGTTTTTGGCCACGCCCGACGAGCTGGGCGACCTCAACAACCTGCGCCTCTGGCTGACGGTGAACGGCCACCTGATGCAGGACGGCAACACCTCGAACCTCATCTTTAAGGTGCCGTTTTTGATTTCCTATCTCA
>JAKONR010000244.1 GCA_022701825.1 Hymenobacteraceae bacterium
ATCATGCCCAGCAGCAGGTGCTCGGTGCCGATGTAGTCGTGCCCCAGGCGGATGGCCTCCTCCCGGCTAAGGGAGATAACCTCCTTGACGCGGTTTGAAAATTTAGCTTCCATGCAAGCAAGAATAAGTATAAGCCGTATAAATAACTTCTACCGGAATGCTACCGAATAGTTACGTTACGCCGATACGGAAGTAAGCGATTGATAACTGGAAAACAAGCTGCTTCGGGCGAAGGTTCGGGGTAAATAAAGGAAGTAGCGCGTAGTTTACAAAAACTGCCCCGCCGCCGGCCCGTGCATAAACAGCAAATCCAGCACGCTGAGCTCTGGCACAAATGCGGGGCCAAACACTTGCAAATACGGCCGCTGCGACGTACTGTCAGGTCCAGGGGAATTAGGAGCACCTTTAGGTGTCAGGAAGTCTCTTTTATCGATGAGTGAATGTGTGGGTGAGTGGATGAGTGAGGGGGTAGGGGAGAGGTACTCGCTGGTAAGCTCAATAGGCAGCGGCCAGCGCAAGCAGCGTAGCAGCAGGTGCAGCATTTCGAGGTTCAAATCCCAGAGCAAAACGGGCTTGCTAGCGTAAATATCCTGCAAGTAATCAGCGTAGTAGCCAAAGTAAGGCGAGCTGTTATACGCCGTTTGCAACGTACGAAAATGGCGGTGCATCCAGTTCTGGCGGTAGTCGATTTCTATCTCGCTGGTGCGCACTTTTTCGGAGCGCGCGCCATCTACCACGGGCACCGTGAGTGGCTGCGGCCCCTGCGCCGTCAGGATGAGGCAGCGGCTGCGGTACGTCTGCTTGTGGTAGTGCTCGTGGGCGTCGAGCAGCAGCGCATCGGCGGTTAGCAGTTGCTGGAAATACGGAATGGACGGCAGGTAATGCAGCTCGGACAAGACAACGGACATGGCCGCAAGGTAGGATTGTAGAGCGGAGTGATACGCCGTTTCGCGCCCGGCACGGCTTATGCAGAATGCCCTCGCACCCCGTTCTCCGCTTAAATTTGCCCTATGCGCTTTCTGCTTTTCCCGTTGGCCCTGGCCAGTGCCACCGTCGCCCACGCCGCCCCGCCGCAGCTAATCCTCGAAGTAGCCCGCTTTCGCAACCTTGACCAGGTGCAGAAAGGCGGCGAAATCGAGATTTCCGTGACCGTGCCCACCCAGCCGCTCACCTACCGGCAGCGGGCGCCGAAGTCGTTTCAGTCGTCGGCGGTGGTTGACCTGGATATTTTGAAAGCCGATGGTACCTCGGCCTGGCACGAAACTGTGACGTTGAAGCCGCCCGTGCTCAATGACACGACCATTAGCATCAAAAATCCGCTTAGCTTCCTCAAGCGCGTGACCGTGCCCGACGGCACCTACACGCTGCGCGGCAAGGTGCGCGACCAGTACAAGGCTACCAACGGCGAAACCGTAGTAGAGCAGCAACTGGTAGTGAGCGCGCCCAAAAAGCCAGAGTTTAGCGACATCGTGTTTCTGAGTAAGCCCGCCGTGAAAACGACCGGCGAGAGCGTATTTAACCGGGGTGGCTACCTGCTCACGCGGGCGCCGGGCGGCTACTACGGCCGCGGCACCGAGGGGCTGTATTTCTACACCGAGCTCAACCAACTGCCCGCCGGCCGCCCGGTAACGGTGCACTACCACCTCGCCGCGCCCGATGGTACCGCCACTGATGCCGACGCCGCGGCCGTAACGCCCGCCGTGGGCCGACCCACCTCCCTGGCCGGCGAATTGCCGCTGGGCTACCTGCCGGCCGGGCCGTTCACGCTCACCATCGAGGCCCGCGACGCGGCCACCAAAAAGGTGCTGGCCACCCAAAGCCGCGCTGGCGAGCGCAGCCTCACCGAGTACGCCCCGGCCGGGGCGGGCGGCCTCCGATGAGCGAACCGAAGATGCCGTTTGCCTGGTATTACCGGCCGGTGCAGTGGCTACTACTGGCGCTGGCGCAGCTGCCGCTCAGTGTATTATACGCGGTGGCGTGGCTGATTTACTTGCTGCTGGCCTACGTGGTGCGCTACCGTTGGCGCGTGGTGCTGGAGAATCTGCGCAATTCATTCCCCGGAAAAAGTGAGACGGAAATTCGCTGCATCGGGCAGCAGTTCTACTGGCATTTTGCGCAGGTAGTGGTCGAGATTCTAAAGCTCGCTGCCATCGCACCGGCTGAATTGCAGCGGCGGATGCGTTTCGTAAACCCCGAGCTAATGACGCGGCACTTTGCTGAAAACCGCTTCGTACTTTCGCTGGGCTCGCACCGGGGCAACTGGGAATGGATACTCTCGGGTGCGGCGCTGGAGTTTGGCGGGCGCTCGGCGGGCGTGTACAAGCCGCTCAACAACAATTTTTTCGAGCACTTCATGCGCGGGCTGCGCACCCGCCTCGGGGCCGATGCCGTGCCCATGCTCAGCACCCTGCGCTACCTGGTGCAGCAGCGCGGGCAAGGTCGTACCCTCAGCCTGCTCACCGACCAGGCTGCCGGCCCCGAAGACCGCCCGTACTGGACCGATTTTATGCACCAGGAGGCCGGCTTCTACACCAGCGCCGAGCGCTTGGCCCAGCAGTTCAACTGCGCCGTGCTCTACGTGGGCATCCGGCGCGTGCGGCGCGGCTACTACGAAATAAAATTTACCGAGCTGCCCGACGGGCAGGCCGCCGCGGCGGCTTCCAACGCGCCCGACGAGGCCCAGCGCTACCCCATCACCGAGGCCTTCGTGCGCTGCCTGGAAGCCGACCTGCGCGCCACGCCCGAGCAATACCTCTGGACGCACCGCCGCTGGAAGCACAAGCGGCTATGATATAAAGCGAAAATAGCGTCAGGCTGAACGCAGTGAAGCATCTTGTTTGGGTACGTTAGAATACTAATCCTAACGTACCCAAATAAGATGCTTCACTGCGTTCAACCTGACGCTGAACCCATTACTCAAACTATTGTCCTACAGATACTGCTCGATGTCGCCCAGGCCCTGGCGCACGAGGTCGAAGTCGTCGTTGGTGCAATCGACGATGGTGCTAGGCACATTGCCGCCGAAGCCGCCATCGATAACCAGGTCCACGAGCGAGCGGTATTTCTCAAAAATCAGGTCGGGGTCGGTCACGTACTCCTCCAGCGTTTCCTCGCTTTCACGCACCGAGGTGCTCACGATGGGCGTGCCGAATTCCTTGACAATCTGGCGCACAATCTGGTTGTCGGGCACCCGGATGCCGACCGTTTTGCGCTTCACGCCACCGTAGCGTGGGGCGTTGGGGCTGGCCTCGAAGATGAACGTGAACGGGCCGGGCAGCGCCTTTTTCAGCACCTTGAAGGTAGGCGTGGTGATGCCGTGGGCGTAGTCGCTGATGTGCGACAAATCGTGGCAAATGAAGCTCAAATCGGCCTTCTCGGGCTTGATGCCTTTGATGCGGCAGAGTTTTTCCACGGCTTTGGCGTTGTTGATATCGCAGCCAATGCCGTACACCGTATCGGTGGGATAAATAATGAGCCCGCCTTTGCGCAGCACTTCTACTACTTGCAGAATGCGGTTTTGGGGCG
>JAKONR010000265.1 GCA_022701825.1 Hymenobacteraceae bacterium
GTCACGGTGGGCACGTACTTGAGCACGATGTTGGCCCGGTTCACGCCGATGTAACCCTGGCGGTACACGTTGCCTACCTGGCTGGTCGTGGGCGTCCAGATGATTTTATCCATCGCGTTCACGTCGCCGTTGGTGCTGGTGCAGTTGTCGCTGGGCATTTCGCCCATCACGTTCAGGTCCTGGCCGTAGGCCCCTGTGCCTTGCAGCGCGTCGTAGCTGGCCGTGAGGCTGGCCTCGGCATCGTCGGAGGTCTTGAAGAAGTTTTCGGGCGTGATGCTGCCCAGCGGTTCTTTCTTCAGAAAGTCGCAACTGGCCAGCAGGGTCAGGGCGCCGAGCGCCGGAATAAGTAGCTTTTTCATGGGAATTCTAAGCTGGCAGCTTCTTAAAAATTAGCGTTGATACCCACCGTGTAGATGCGCGATTGCGGGTACACGCCGTAGTCGCGGCCAAAGCCGGTTTGGTTGTAGGGGTCGGCGTTCACCTCCGGGTCGTAGCCCAGGTAGTTGGTCCAGGTTATCAGGTTCTGGGCCGTCACGTAGAGGCGCAGGTTCTGGATGGCCGCCCGCTTGCTGAGGGTAGTGGGGAAGTTGTAGGCCAGGGTCACGTTTTTGAGGCGCACGTAGGAGCCGTCCTCAATCCAGCGGCTCGAAAAGCGGTTGTTCTGGTTGGGGTCGTTGCGCACCGGGCGCGGAATATCGGTGTTGGTGTTGGTCGGCGTCCAGTGGTTCAGCACGCGGGTGCTCTGGTTCAGGGGGTCCGACTGCGACTCCAGTATCTGGCGCGTCTGGTTGTAAATCTGGTTGCCAAACTGGCCCTGGAAGAACACGCTCAGCTCCACGCCCTTGTAGGAGAAGTTGTTGGTGACGCCGGCAAATGCTTTGGGATTGGGGTTGCCGATGATGGTGCGGTCCTTATCATCAACCACGCGGTCGCCGTTGAGGTCGGCAAATTTCAAGTCGCCGGCCTTGGGCTGCTGGCCGTTTTGGCTGGGCAAGCCCTGGCCCTCGGCGTTGCTTTGCACAATGCCCTGGTTTACGTAGCCGTAGAACGCGCCCAGCGGCTGGCCCGGCTGCGAAATGCTGGAACTGTAGATAATACTGCGGTCCGCCGATACGCCCGCGCCGCTCACCTGCTGGCCCAGGTCCAGAATCTTGTTGCGGTTGCCAGTCACGTTAAAATTCGTGGTCCAGCCAAAGCCATTATCCTTCGCTAGCACGTTGGTCGTTACCAGCCCAATTTCGAGGCCCCGGTTTTGAACCTTACCAATGTTCTGGGTTACAATAGCGCTGGGCTGGCCGGGTGCCTGCGGTAGGCCGGCGCTCACCGGAATCGGCACATCGAGCAGCAAGTCCTTGGTTTGCTTGTCGTAGTAGTCCACGGTCAGCGTCAAGCGGTTGTTCAGCATGCTGAAGTCCAGACCCGCGTTGTACTGGTAGGTAGTTTCCCAGCGCAGGGCGTTGTTGCCGATGTCGCTCTGGGTCACGCCGCCCAGGATGGCCGAGCCGCTGCCCTGGTAGTTTACGCCTGAGGTCGTGTAGCGCGAAAAGCGCTGGTAAGTGTAAATCTCCTGGTTGCCGTTAGCCCCGAAGCTGCCCCGCACTTTCAGGTCCGACACCAGCCCATCCTGTGGGAAGAAATTCTCCTTCGAGATGCGCCAGGCCGCGCTCACGGCCGGGAAGTAGCCGAAGCGGTACTTGTCGATAAAGCGGCTGGTAGCATCGGCGCGCAAGCTGGCCGCGAACAGGTATTTACCATCAAAATCGTAGTTGGCCCGGCCGAAGAAGCTCAGCAGCGCCCACTGGTCTTCGTAGCTACCAGGGATGCCCGAGGCCGTGGCGCCGGAGCTCACGTAGGGCACGGCGTTGGACACGAAGCCCTGCGAGGCCCCGCCCGAGGTGAAGCGGTTGCTGGCCTGCATCGACTCGCCGGCCAGCAAGGTCAGGTGGTGCTTTTCGCCAAAGGGCAACGTGGGGTTATACGTCAGCGTGTTCTCGTTCAGCCAGATAACCTGCTGGTTGGTAGCCGTGCGGGCCGAGCCGCGGGTTGAAGCGTCGGCGTTGGCCGTGCCGGGGTAGTTGCGGCTCGTAAACTGGTTTTCGGTCTGGGTGCGGAAGTCGATGCCCAGTGACGAGCGCACGCGCAGGTTTTTCAGAATGTCAAACTCGCCGTACACGTTGCCCAGCACCTGGTACACGATGGCTTTGTTGGTCGATTCCAGCAGGTTGCCCACTGGGTTGTCCGACTGGTTGAGCGGGTTCACGCCGTAGGTCCCGTCCGCGTTGCGCACCGGAATGTTCGGAATCTGCGAGAGCGCCCCCAGCACCGAGCCCGAGTTGCCGAGCGCCAGCTCCGAGCGCACGCTGCCGTTGGTGAACGAGCGGCTCATGTTGAGGTTGGTGCCCACGCGCAGCTTTTTGCTCACGGTCTGCTCCAGGTTCAGCTTGAAATTGTAGCGGTCGAAGCCCGAGTTGAGGCTGATGCCGTCCTGCTTGAAGTAGCCGCCGGCCACGTAGTAGCGGGTTTTGTCGGTGCCGCCGCTCACGTTGAGCTGGTAGTTCTGCATGCTGGCCGGGCGGTACACTTCATCCTGCCAGTCGGTGTTGCTTTGCAGGCGCGGGTCGGTGAGGCTTACCGGAGCCTGGCCGGCGTTGGTTTGAATCTCGTTGTACTCCTGCAAAAACTGCTGCGAGTTCAGCACGTCAAGCTTTTTGCGCAGGTACTGCTTGCCGTAG
Organism: Hymenobacteraceae bacterium; assembly: GCA_022701825.1. Taxonomy (GTDB): domain Bacteria; phylum Bacteroidota; class Bacteroidia; order Cytophagales; family Hymenobacteraceae; genus Hymenobacter. The sequence goes on from JAKONR010000265.1 coordinate 2,733, forward strand.
TACACGCTCAGGCCCACCTGGGCCTGGCCTACCTTGCCGCGCTTGGTCGTGATAACCACCACGCCGTTGGCCGCCCGCACGCCGTAGATGGCGGCCGCCGCGCCGTCCTTCAGCACGTCGATGCTCTCGATGTCGTTGGGGTTAATGGTATTCAGCGGGTTGAGGCGCTGGTTGCCCACCGATATTTCCTGCTGGTAGTCAGGTAGTACGGGAATACCGTCGATGACGTACAGCGGCGAGCCGTTCAAGTTCAGCGACGCCGCCCCGCGCACCCGCACCGTAATGCCCGCGCCGGGCGCCC
>JAKONR010000491.1 GCA_022701825.1 Hymenobacteraceae bacterium
CTTCGGACTTCGCCTTCCCGCACGATGCCATCGTGGCCGAGGCCACGCCCAACACGGAGATGACGCTCATCGCCGACCTCGACCTCGACCTCCTCAAGGACCTGAATACCAGCGGCGCGGTGCGCAATCTGCGCGACCGCCGCAAGGACCTCTACGGCCTGAGCTGGGTGAAAAAGGCCGACACTGCCCGCGACGAAGAGCTGTTGGCCCAGGGCGAGGAGCGCCAGCCCGCCACCAAGCCTAGCCGCCGCAAGGCCGTAGCGGCCGGGTAGAAGCCCACCTTTTTCAGGCAAAAAAGCCCGTCAGGCCGAGTTATTCGGGGCCTGGCGGGCTTTTTCGTGGTGCCTGCTTTTGCCCCGCCGCGCTGCCAAGCCTGCTGCGCTATTCGCAAATCGCCTGGCGCACCAAGGTTACTATTTCATAATTATTCATTTTTTCTTCATCCGGTTGCCCACCATTTATCGTAACGCTTGCGGTCTCTTACCACACAGAGCTATCTGTTCACCTACTTTTTCTTTTAACATGCTACAAAACGTTACTCGCTGGGCAACTACTGCCAAGGGATTGGTACTGGGCCTAATACTGGCAGGCGTGGCGGCAGCCCCCGCGGCGGCCCAAACGGCCTACGCCGTTACGCTGGATGTAAGCGGCACGCCTTCGCTGGCTACGTTTCAGCTGTCGGCCCCGGCTACTTTTACGGCTACGGTGCCCATTACGGGCCTGGGGTCGGGGTACTCCCTGGTAGGCATTGATACGCGCCCGGCTACGGGGCAGCTTTTTGCCTTGGGCTACAACGATGCTGCGGCCACCAACAACGCGCAGCTGTACGCGCTCTCGACCACCGGCGCACTGACGGCCGTGGGCGGCGCGCTCACGCTGGCCCTGGGCAGCGACGATACCCGCGTGGGCTTCGACTTTAACCCGACCGTAGACCGCATCCGGGTGACGGGCAGCAACGGCGGCAACTACCGCCTGAACCCCACCAACGGCACCATCGCGGCCACCGACGGCACGCTGGCCTACGCCACCGGCGACGCCAACGCGAGCCAGACGCCGGGCGTGGGCTCGTCGGCCTACACCAACTCGTATATCGGCAGCACGGCCACCACGCTCTACAACCTCGACGAGGCCGCCAGCCGCCTCGTAACGCAAAACCCGCCCAACAACGGCACCCTCAACACCGTGGCCACGCTGGGCGGCGTCACGACCAATAGTCCGTTTCAGGTGTCAGACATAGACATTTACTTCAACCCGACCACCGGCCAAAACGTGGCCTACCTGTCGGTATCAACGGTGAACCTGGCTACTTTTTCGGTTACCAACCAGCTGTACACCCTCAACCTGACCACTGGCGCCACGGCGGCCGTTGGCACGCTGGGCGGCACGGGCACGCTGTTTGGCGTGGCCGATATTGCCGTGGCCATCAGCCGCCCGGCCACGCTGCCCGCCATCACGGGGCAGCTGGCCTACGCGCTGGCGGGCACCAACCTGCTCACGTTTGACACGGCGCTGCCGGGCACCATCCGCACGGCGGTGGGCATTACGGGGGTGGATGCCGCCCAAACGCTGGTGGGCCTCGATGTGCGCCCCGCCAACAACGCGCTGTACGCGCTGGGCTACAATGCCACGGCCGCCACGGGCGTGGCCAATTCGCAGCTTTACTCCATCAATGCCACCACGGGCGTAGCTACGCCCAACAGCGCGGCCTTCCGGCTGGAGCTGGGCACGGGCGCGATTGGCTTTGACTTTAACCCGACCGTGGACCGCATCCGGGTGGTGGGGGCCAACCGCAACAACTACCGCCTCAACCCCACTTTTGGGGCCGCCAGCCCGCTGGCCGCTACCGATGGCGTGGTGGCCTACACTAGCGGCACGGCCACGCCCACCATTGGGGCGGTGGCTTACACCAACAGCTTTGCCGGGTCTACCACCACGACGCTCTACAACTACGACCTGGCGCTGAACCAGCTCAATACCCAGGCCACGGCCAACCCGCCCGCCGATGGCCAGCTTACCTTCGTGGGGGTGTCGGGCATCACGGTAAACGCTAGCGCCCCGGCCGTGGACCTCGACATCTACAGCCCGGCCGCGGGTACCAATACCGCCTATTTGGTGGCCAATACCGGCACCGGGGCCAATAGTTCGCTCTACACCGTGAGCCTGACCACGGGTCAGGCCACGCTGGTCGGCGCCATCGGCAACGGCATCGCGGCGCGCAACATCGCCGTGGCTGCCCCCACGGGCGTGGCCACGGGCACCAAAGCGCCCGAGTTGGCCGCCGATTTGTCGCTCTACCCCAACCCGCTGGCGGGCAGCACTCAGCTCAGCTTCACGCTGCCCCGCCCCGCCCACGTCGAGCTGACGGTAACGGACGCCCTGGGCCGCGTGGTCGACCATCTCGATGCCGGCCAGCTTTCGGCCGGGGCCCAGGCCATTCGCTGGAGCCGCCGGGGCCAGGCGGCGGGCGTGTACTTCTTCCGCCTGCGCTTCGATGGGCAGCCCGCCGGCGCCCGCCAGGCCGTGCTGAGCGAGTAAGCGACGGCCGATTACCTAAAGCACAAAAGGCCAGCCCGTAGGGGGCTGGCCTTTTTGCGTTTGCAGGCCCGCCTACCCGGCGGCTACCAAGTGGGCGTGGTCGCGCAGCACGGTGCGCAAGAATTCCTCGTCCGACAGGTCGCTCTCGATGTGCAGCAGGCTTTTAATTTTAACGGCCGTCTCGTTGAGCAGCACGTAGTTGTCTTGCCGCAGGCTGCGGCTCAGCAGCTGGCGCAGCAGGGCCACGTCGTGGTCGCTGAGGTCGATGGCCTGCGGAAAAACCGGCTGGTAGTCGGCGGGCGGCAGGGCCGTGCGCAGCGTATCCAGCATTTCGGCCCGCGGCCGCAGGCTGATAACGGTGGTACCGGCGGCCAGGTCGCCGAGGCGCTGCCCCTTGCCGCCCGCCGCAATCACGATAATGGCCACCAGCGGCCCCACGCCGGGCAGGTTGATGTCGACGGCGCGCAGCAGCCAGCGCAGCACGTAGTCGCCGAGGCGCGGCGCGGTGCCGTCGAGGCGCATCACGCGCAGGTTCAGCGCCTTTTTGCCCAGGCTCTGGCCATTGAGCAGCACCTCGCAGGCCAGGTTATAGAAAACATAAGGCAGGCCAATGAGCAGGCCCAGCACCACCAGCACCGCCGGCGACTCGCCGAAGCGGCGGCCTATTATCCAAAAGGTTAGCCCAACTACCGCCCCTATCCAGGCCACCAGAATGAGGTTATCGAGGATGGCGGCCACGATGCGGTTGCCCAGGCTGGCCGCTTCGTACTCAATCGTAACGTTTTGGGTGGTGTGAACGCGAATAGTAGGCATGAGGCGGGGCCGAAAAATAGTGGGCCGAAAAATACGCCACCGGGCCGTAGCGGCAACCCGGCCGCGCTTTACCTTTAAGGCGTAATCCTTGCCGACTTATGCGCGAAGCCGCTTTCCTGCGCCAGAACCAGGCCCGCTGGCAGCAGTACGAAACCCAGCCCCCCGCCACGCCCGACGAGCTGGCGGCGCGCTTCATCAGCCTCACCGACGACCTGGCCTACGCCCAAACCTTCTACCCGCAGTCGCCCACCACGGCCTACCTCAACACGCTGGCCGGCAAGTTTCACCAGTCGCTCTACCAGAACAAGCCCGAGGAAAAGCGACGCCTGGCCCGCTTTTGGGCCCTGGAGGTGCCGCTGGTGGTGGCGCGGCACTGGCCGGCGCTGGCCTGGGCCATGGGCTTGTTTGCGCTGTTTGTGGTGGTAGGCGCGCTGTCGGCGGCCTACGACGACGGCTTTTTGCGGGTGGTGCTCGGCGATGGCTACGTAAACCAGACGCTGGCCAACATCCGCAAGGGCGACCCGATGGCCATTTACAAATCGGAGGGCTCGTCGGTGATGTTTATCGGCATCGCGGCCAATAACATCGCCGTGGCGCTCCAAACCTTTGCCTGGGGCCTCACGCTGGGCGTGGGCACCCTCTACGCGCTCTTCAAAAACGGCGTGATGCTGGGCGCTTTTCAGTACTTCTTCTACCAGCAGCACGTGCTGCGGGCCTCGCTACTCACCATCTGGATACACGGCACGCTCGAAATTCCGAGCATCGTACTGGCGGGCGGGGCGGGCTTCATTCTGGGCGGCGGCCTGCTGTTTCCGGGCACCTACTCGCGGCGCATCTCGCTGGCCCGCGCCGCCCGCGATGCCGTGAAGCTGGCCCTGGGCTTGGTACCCATCATCGTAGTAGCCGCCTTTTTGGAGAGCTTCGTCACGCGCCACACCGAAATGCCCGTGGCCCTGAGCCTGAGCATTATCGGCGGCTCGGCAGCCTTTATGGTCTGGTATTTTGGCATTTACCCGCGGCAAGTGCGCCGCCGCGCCGCGCTGGCCGAGGAGCCGCAACTATAACGCCTGCCCTTGCGAGCCATCCCTATCAAAAATTCCTATGAAAAACACCTACACCACGCCCGCCGACTTCTGGAAGGAGCGCGACTTTGGGGCCAAAATCTCGGCTACGTTCGAGTTTATCGGGGCGCACTGGCGGCCGCTGGGCAAGTGCCTGCTGTATTTCGTGCTGCCCGGCGCGCTGCTCATGGGCATCGGGCTGGGGCTGTTTACCAACTCCATGTTCGACCGCATGGGCAGCGCCACGGCCGGCCGGCAGCTGGGCGGGCCGGTAGAAATCGCGCAGCCCGCCCACTACTCTCCCTTTAACGCAGTCAATATCAGCGGCATTTCGCTGGGGATGCTGGCCAGCGTCTTGTCGTTCTTGCTACTCGTGGGCACCGTGTATGGCTACGTGCGCGCCCGCCTGCGCCTGCCCGCCGCCGAGCCCATTACGCCCGCCATCGTGTGGGCCGAAATCCGGGCCCGGCTGGGGCGCATGGTGCTGGTGGTGGTGGTGGTGGTAGGGGCCTATTTTGCCGCAGTGCTGGGGGCCATCGCGCTGGTGGCGCTGTTTGCGCGCATCGGGGCCGGCTCGGGGTGGTCGGGGGTGGTGGGCGTGCCACTCCTCATCTCGCTGGTGATGTACCTGGCCATCACGCTGAGCTTGTTTTTCCCGGTATTGTGGCTGGAGGACGGCAGTCTTTTTGCCACCGTCGGGCGCTGCTTTCAGCTGATAAAAGGACGCTGGTGGGCCACTTTTGGCCTGCTCCTCGTGGTCGGCATCATTCAAGGCGCCATGAGCGTCGTGTTCATACTGCCCCAATACGCCGTCATGTTTGGCAAGATGCTGCACGTGCCGGGGCTCAGCTCCGACGCGCTGGGCCTGGTGGCGCAGTGCATTTACACGGTCGGCATCATGTTCACGTATGCCGTACCGCTGCTGGCACTGGCCTTCCAGTACTTCCATTTGGCCGAGCAAAAAGAAGGCTGGGGCCTGCGCCTGCTCGTCGATGCGCTGGGCCAGCCCCAGGCTATTCCGGTGGCCCAGTCCAGCCACTACCGGCCCGACGATGAAGGTGAATATTAGCCCGAAAGCCGCGCTTTTGGCCCTGGCGCGGCCTGTTGGCCCGCGCCAGGGCCGGCCCAAGGCGTGCGCACTGAAAGCCTGTGCGACGGGGCTCCTGCTCGCCCTCTCGTGCGGGGCGGCCCTGGCCGCGCCCCCCCAGCCCCGGCAGTGGCGGGCCAAGGCCGATACCACGCTGGCCCCGCCCCTGCCGCCCGATGCGGCGGCGCAGCCCCCCGTGCGCCGCCCGGCCGCCGCGCGCCTGCAAGCGCTGCGTGGCCAGCGCGAATTTCAGTACCGCGAAGCCAAGCCCGAAAACGCCGACAGCTTTTGGGGCCGGCTGCTGGCCTGGCTGTGGCGGCAGTTCAGCTGGATTTTTGACACCAAAGGCGGCCGCGTGGCGTGGGATACGTTTTTCTACGTGCTGATGGGCGCGCTGCTGGTTTTTGCCGCGCTCAAGCTGCTGCAAGTCGATATTACCAAGGTATTTGGGCGGGCCGCCCGCTCGCTGCCGCTGGCCTACGAAACCGGTCAGGAGAACATCCACGAGCTGAACTTCGCGGAGGCGCTGGCCCAGGCCGAAGCGGCCGGCAACCTGCGCCTGGCCGTGCGCCTGGGCTACTTGCAGCTACTCAAGCAGCTCACCGACCGCGCCCTCATCGACTGGCAGCCCGACAAAACCAACCAGGCCTACCTGCGCGAGTTGGAGGCCAGCCGCCCTCCCGCCCGCCCCGCCTTCGCTGAGCTCAAGCGCCAGTTTGAGTACGCCTGGTACGGCGAGCTGCCCATGCCGCTGGTGCTGTACCGGCAGGTGCGCGAGGCGCAGCAGCAGTTTGGGCAGCAGCTCAGCGGGGCCACGGCCGGACGCTTTGCTTAAAGTTAAAAAGTATAAATACAAAGTTAAAAGCGTGGGTTTTTAAGAATCAACTCACTGACAAACAGTAAATTGATTTTTATTATTCGCTTTTTAACTTCCAATCAAAGACACCGCCACCTTGACTACTTTCCGCTGGTATCTGCTGGGTATTTTGCTGCTGTTTGGCGGCTACGTGGCGCTGGAATACTACCGGCCCAAGCCGCTCGACTGGTCGCCCACGCTCCGCAACCAGGACAAGATTCCGTACGGCACCTACGCGCTGTACGATGGCCTGCCGCAGCTTTTGGGCACCGACTCGGTGGCCAGCGTGCGCGAGCCCATCTACAACCGGCTGCTGGGCTCGGAGGAACCTAGCCTGCAAGTCGGCCGGCCCACCAACGTCACGTTTGCCGATACCAGCGAGGCGGATGGCCCCGCCGCCGACTCGGCCGCTGCCGAGGCTGCCCGCGACCAGGCCAACGACGAGGCCGCCGCCGCTACCGAAGCGGCCACCCTGCCGCTCGCCGAAACCCGCGCCAGCTACCTTTTTATCAATAACGACTTCACGGCCAGTCGCCTCGAAACGACAGCGCTACTGCGCTTCGTGGCGGCGGGCCACGATGTATTTATCGCCGCCGAGGATTTTGGCCCGGCGCGCCGGGGCTTCCTGGCCGATTCGCTGGGCATCCGCGCTTACGAGGCCGACCCGGCCCGGCTGGCGCAGGTGGTGGGCGGCGAGGCGCCGGCCAGCCAGTCCGACTCGGTGCAGCTGCACTTGCTGCGGCCGCGGCCAGGGCTGGCGGTCAGCACCTTCCGCTTTGGCGCGGCGGCGGCCGGCTACCGGCTGGCCCTCACCAAGCGCCGCCCGCACCGCGGCGCTACCCTGGCCGCCGACGAGCGCGGCCGGCCCGTACTGGTGCGCCTCGACCACGGGCGCGGGCATTTTTACCTGTGCTCGGTGCCGCTGGCCTTCGGCAACTACTGGGTGCTGCGGCCCCGTACCGCTAATTTTGCCTTCGCGGCCCTCTCCTACCTGCCCGCCGGCCGCCCCGCCTGGTGGGATGAGTACCAGAAGCAAGGCCGCGAAGGCGAGCAATCGACCCTGCGCGTGCTGCTGGCGCACCCAGCCCTGCGCACGGCCTACTACCTGGTGCTGGTGGTGGGGCTGCTGTTTGTGCTGGTAGAGGCGCGGCGGCGGCAGCGCATCATCCCTGTTCTCAACCCCTTGCCCAATACCACGCTGCTGTTCACGCGCACCGTGGCGGGCCTCTACCAGCAGGGCCGCAACCACGCCCAGATTGCCGAGAAGAAAACAGCGCTCTTTCTGGACTACCTGCGCACCCGCTTTCACGAGCCTGCGCCCGACCTGGCCGACGAGACCTTCCGCGAGCGCCTGAGCCAAAAAGCCGGCGTGCCGCGCCCCCGCGTCGATGAGCTGGTGCGCCTCATCAACCACGCCCGCACTGCGCCTGCCGTCACCGACCAGCAGCTGCTTATCTTGAGCCGCGCTATCCGCGACTTTAAGCAGGAAGCCCAGTGAGCCATTTATTGCATTATGACCTAAAGTTGCACTTTGCCTTTTTATAATTATTCCAACAACGGCTTCTAATGTTCATTTAGCAAGCTTTTGAGCTTGATAGCCTGAGCAACGCCAGTTCCGATTTATAATTTTTAGCAGCTACCCATTCCCTAATCCGCAGCCTGGATGCCCGGCCGCGCTCGCCCGACAAACTTACTTCCTCATGGAGCCCCACTCTTTTCCTGATGCTGCGCCCAAAGCTACTCCGCAGCCCGAAACACCGCAAGCTACTGGCACGGCCGAGGCCAGCCCGGCCACGGCCTTCGCGCCGCGCACCGACCTCTCTACCCTCACCGCCCGCACCGAAGCCGTGCGCCAGCAAATCGGCCAGGTGATAGTGGGCCAGCAGGACCTGCTGCAACTGCTGCTCGTGGCCTTGCTCGCCGATGGGCACGTGCTGCTCGAAGGCGTGCCCGGCGTAGCCAAAACCCTCACCGCCAAGCTCCTGGCCCGCACCCTCGACGTGCCGTTCAGCCGCATCCAGTTCACGCCCGACCTAATGCCGGCCGACGTGCTGGGCACCAGCATTTTCCGGCCCGCGCAGGGCAATTTTGAGTTTCGGCCCGGCCCCATTTTCGCCAGCGTGGTCTTGATTGACGAGATAAACCGCGCCCCGGCCAAAACCCAATCGGCGCTGTTTGAGGTGATGGAGGAGCGCACCGTGACCCAGGACGGCACCACCCACCGCATGACCTCGCCTTTCGTGGTACTGGCCACCCAAAACCCTGTCGAACAAGAAGGTACCTACCGCCTACCCGAGGCCCAACTCGACCGCTTTCTGTTCAAGCTGAACGTGGGCTACCCCACCCTGGCTGAGGAAGTGCAGATACTGCAAGGCCACCACAGTGGCTTCGGCGGCACGCCGCTCGACAAGGTGCAGCCCGTGCTCTCCGCCCAGGATTTGGCCGACCTGCGCCGGCAGGTGGGCCAGCAGCGCGTGGAAGCCAACGTGCTGGAATACATTGCCAAAATCGTGGGCCAGACGCGGGCGCACAAGGCACTATACCTGGGCGCGTCGCCTCGCGCCAGCCTGGCCTTGCTCAATGGCGCCAAGGCCCTGGCCGCCCTGCGCGGCCGCGACTTCGTAACGCCCGAGGACGTGCAGACGCTGGCCGCGCCGGTGCTGCGCCACCGCATCATGCTCACGCCCGAGCGCGAGATGGAAGGCGGCACGCCCGACGAGGTGGTGCGGGCGATAGTGCAGAGCGTGGAGGTGCCGCGGTAATATTAACAACCCACTAAATCGTCATGCTGAACGCAGTGAAGCATCTCTACCGCATCGTTGAACGAATGCGAAACGGTGCGATAGAGCTATTTTCCTGCACTCGGCGCAACCGTCGTCTTTCACTTGTTTCAGGTTTTCAGTATTCACTGCTGCTCTTATGCTTGTTGCTGTCAAACACTGGTATAGCTCAGGTTTATACACTTAAAACGCTAGACGGCACCAGTGCAACTATAAAGCTGCGTTACAAGCCTTTCACTAAATACTTAACTATCAGTTGTGCGACAGATAAATTAATTCTACACGAGTACTGGGGTCCTGGCGAAATCAAGGTTATAAATAAGAAATTTTTAAAAATAAAGTATTATATCCGTGGTGGCTCTGGCATCGGCCTAGGTAATACGTTGCTATTATGCGTTAGTCATGGCAAGCTATGGCAAGCTATGCATATTGAGTCGTATTCGTCTAATCTGAATTATTCTGCTGACTTAGATAGCAAGCGCACAACACAGAAAATAATTGACGCGCGGCTAGCACTCGATATAGCTGATAATGCACGGATAGTCACCTACGATACGCTGGTAACCGGAGAAAATAAGAATTTTCGACGCAGTAGTGCAACCCCAAAAAAAGATGTTATACGATTTAATCTAGCTCGATGTATTTTTTACAATTATCAGAAAAATTTTAATGTCTCTTTAATCGAATTTATCTATAATAGCAATCATACTATTACTACCAAAAAACATTTTACCGGAATGGCGCCTGCTTTCCAACTTAATAATCTGGAATATATTTTTGTTGACAGCAAGTGGTATATAGAAAGCAATAGTAGGGGTGAATATTTTTTGGCAGATTGAATCCTTAATTTTTCATGCTCTACTCGCTCCCCTGGCTTCTCCAACAACCACTCGCCGGCCTCAAGTACCTCTTCTTCTGGGGCCACACGCCCAAGCAAAAAGGCCTAGTAGATAAAAGCTGCTTCAGCCAGTGGTTTCCGGCGGCTTTCACGGTAGCCGGCGATGCCTACGCTACCGCCGAGCACTGGATGATGGCCGAAAAAGCCCGCCTTTTTGGCAATGACGAGGTGCGCCAGCGCATCATCGCCGCCCGGCACCCGGACGAGGCCAAGAAGCTGGGACGCCAGGTCACGGGCTTCGACCCGGCGGTGTGGGACGCGCAGAAACACGAACTAGTGGTGATGGGTAACTACCACAAATTCAGCCAACGCCCGCAGTTGAAAGACTACCTGCTCACCACCGGCGAGCGGGTGCTGGTAGAGGCCAGCCCGGTGGATGCCATCTGGGGCATCGAGCTGGCGGCTACCCACCCCGATGCGATGCAGCCGGCCCGGTGGCCGGGTGAAAATTTACTGGGCTTTGCCCTGATGGAAGTCCGCGACCAGCTACGCTGAATATGAGCTTTTTCCTGCCTCTGCGCTTTTTTTACTTGTTTGCGGCGCTCATCGCGGGCTTCGTGGTCGCGTTTTTTCTGCCGTGGCTGCTGGGGCCGATGCAGGTGCTGCTGGGTGCGGCCGGGCTGCTCACGCTGCTCGATGTGCTGCTGCTGTACGCGCCGGGGCAGGGCGGCGGGCAGCCGGTTTTTGGGCGGCGGGTGCTGGGCGACAAGCTCTCGAACGGCGACGACAACGAGGTGCGGCTATACCTGGAAAATCGCTACCGCTTTGGTATTCAAACGGAAGTAATCGACGAGATTCCGCACCAGTTTCAGCGGCGCGACGTGCTGTTTGCGGCCCGCATCGCGCCGGGCCAGACGGGCATTATCACCTACCAACTGCGGCCCACCAAGCGCGGCGAGTACGAGTTTGGGGCCGTGAACGTGTACGCGGCCTCGCCGCTGGGGCTGGTGCGGCGGCGCTTTCGCTTCGACCAAAACCGCACGGTGCCGGTGTACCCGTCGTTTTTTCAGATGCGGCAGTACGAACTGCTGGCCATCCACAACCGCCTCACGGAGGTGGGCGTGAAGCGCATCCGGCGGGTGGGCCAGAGCATGGAATTTGAGCAAACGCGGCCCTACGCCAGCGGCGACGACCCGCGCAATATCAACTGGAAGGCCAGCGCCCGCCGCGCCACCGGCGGCCCCGCCGATACGCTCATCGTCAACCACTTTCAGGACGAGCGAGCGCAACAGGTATACTGCCTCATCGACAAGGGCCGCGTGATGCGGATGCCCTTCGCCGGCCTCAGCCTGCTCGACTACGCCATCAATGCTACGCTGATAATGAGCAACATCGCGCTGATAAAGCACGACAAAGCGGGGCTGATTACGTTCTCCAACAAACCCGGCGCTACGGTGCCCGCCGAGCGCCGGCCGGGTCACCTGCGCACCATCCTGGAAGTGCTGTACCGGCAGAAGACGCAGTACCTCGAAACCGACTACGAGCTGCTCTACGCCACGGTGCGCGCCCGGATAAAGCAGCGCAGCCTGCTAATTTTGTTTACGAATTTTGAGACGTTGCAGGGAATGGAACGGCAATTGCCGTATCTGCGGGGCTTGAGCAAGTCGCATTTGCTGCTGGTAGTTTTTTTCGAAAACACCGAGCTGCGCACCTACCTCGACGCGCCGGCCGCCACTACGGCCGACGTGTACAACCAAACCATCGCCGAGAAATTTCAGCAGGAAAAGCGGCAGGTAGTGCTGGAGCTCCAGCGCTACGGCATTCAGGCCCTGCTGACGCCGCCGCAGCTGCTGACGGTGAACACGATAAACAAATACCTGGAATTCAAGGCCAGGGGATTGATATGACGTATTTCGCACAGAGTTTAAAAGAAGTTAGAAAAGAGTCTCACCGAGTTTTCCTGTGGAACTCCCTTTTAACTCCCTTTAAACTCTGTGCGAAAATCCTTCTACTGAGCTTGAGCTTCGCGGCCCACGCCCAGCGCCCGCTGCTGCCGCTGCCCGTGCAGGCCGAGTGGCAGCCGGGCTACTACCGCTTTGCCACGGCCCCGCTGCCGGCCCTGCGCAAACAGGTGACTGGCCCGGCCGGCTCGACCGATGAGAGCTACCACCTGCGCGTGACGGCGACCGGGGCCAGCCTCGTGGCCGTGAGTCCGCTGGGCATCCAGCGCGGCATCGCCACGTTTCGGCAGGTGCTGGAGCGGCAGCCGCGCGGCTGGCGGGCGCAGTACTGCGACATCCGCGACTGGCCCCGCTTCCGGTGGCGCGGGCTGCTGATTGATGCCAGCCGGCACTTCTTGCCGGTGCCCGTTATCAAGCGCAATATCGACGGCATGGCGGCCGTGAAGCTCAACGTGCTACACTGGCACCTGAGCGACGACCAGGCCTTTCGGGTGGAGAGCCGCTGGTTTCCGCGCCTCAACCAAGCCAGCCCCGATAAGCAGTTTTATACCCGCGCCCAGGTGCGCGAGGTGCTGGCCTACGCCGCGGCGCGGGGTATCCGGGTGGTGCCCGAGTTCGACATGCCCAGCCACACTACGAGCTGGATAGTAGCCTACCCGCGCCTGGCGTCGGTAGACTCGGCCTACGCGCCCTACACCCTCTGGCGCACCACCAACGTGGCCATCGACCCCACCCGGCGCAGCACCTACACTTTTATTGACTCGCTGCTGACCGAGATGACGTCGCTGTTTCCGGACCCGTTTTTCCACGCCGGGGGCGACGAAAACGACGGCCGACAGTGGCGGCGCACGCCGCGCATCGTAGCCTTCATGCGGGCGCACCGGCAGGTGAAGGCCGACGGCGTAACGCCAGACAAGCATTTGCTCCAGCTGTATTTCAGCCAGAAAATCGATTCGCTGGTGCGCCGCCACGGCAAGGTGATGATAGGCTGGGACGAAATACTCGGCCCCGGCCTGCCCCGCGACGTGGTGGTGCAAAGCTGGCGCGGCCCCAAAACCGTGCTGCAAACCGTGCAAAAAGGCAACCCTGCGCTGCTCTCGGCCGGCTACTACCTCGACCTCAACCTGAGCGCCGCCAGCGCCTACGCCGCCGACCCGCACACGGGCGTGCCCGACTCGCTGCGGGCCCGCGTGCTGGGCGGCGAGGCGGCCATGTGGGGCGAATTTGCCGA
>JAKONR010000277.1 GCA_022701825.1 Hymenobacteraceae bacterium
CTCGATTTTGCGTACCTGCCCGGCGACGTGGCCGACAACGGCCTGCCCGCCCAATACCGCCTGGTAGCGGCGGCGCTGCGGCTGCTGAGCGCGCCGGTGCACGTTATCACCGGCGACCACGACAGGGAGCCCGGCAGCCTAGCCAATTTTTATGCCCTGCCCGCCGCCGCGCCCTTGCCCAAGGCCGTGGCCGTGCGGGGCGTGCAGTGCCTGTTTCTGGACGTGTGCGGCCCCGGCGCGGGCGGGCCTGATTTTCGGCTGGGCGCCGCGCAGCTGGCCTGGCTGCGCGAGCAGTTGAGCCAGGTGCCAACGGGCACCGAAATCGCGCTTTTTATGCACGCCTACCCCGCCGACCTGCGCGATACTCCTGAGCAACAAGCCCTAACGGCACTACTGACCCAGCACCGCGTGGCGCTCGTGGACATGGGCCACACCCACTACAACGAGCTGGCCAACGACGGCACCACCATCTACGCGGCCACCCGCTCGACCGGCCAGATTGAGGAAGGGCCGGTGGGCTACTCGCTCATTAGCCTCGACCAGGGCGTAGTAAGCTGGCGCTTCAAGCCGCTGGAGGGCAGCTTTCCCTTTGTACTCATCACCGCCCCGGCCGACTACCGCCTGCTGCGCCACGCCGGCCAGGCCATAGCCGGGCAGTTCGTCGTTCGGGCGGTGGTGTTCGGGGCCAATGAGCTAGCCGAGGTAGTCTGCTGGCTCGGCGACGATGGCCCGCGCTTACCCATGCAGCGCGACGCCCACGACGTATGGCAGGCCACGGCCACTTGCCCGGCCGGGACCGGCCAGCACCTGCCCCTCACCGTAGAGGCCCGCGATGCCACCGGCCGCCCCGGCCGCCACCGGCTGCTACTGGCCCTGGCGCCCTACCCGCCGCCGGTCCGGCCGGGCGCGGGTAGCGACGCGGCCAGCATCGGCGCGTGGGAGGAAAACGGCATTTTGGGCACGCAGCTCGGGCCCAACCGCAACGCCCGGCCGCTGAAGCCCAACTCGTAGGACAGAAACCTGCCAACATGAAACTGTCATGCTGAGCGCAGCGAAGCATCTCTGCTGCTTCATTGAGCAGTACGCATGAAGCGGTAGAGATGCTTCGCTACGCTCAGCATGACCGAATTAAATAACCAACCCAGAACATTCTACTAAATCTAAATGCCAACCAGCCTCCTCCTAATCTGGCTTATCTCAACGCTTTCCATCGCCTTGGTTATCCTGCGCCCCTTCAAGATGCCCGAGTTTGTGTGGGCCGTGGGCGGGGCCGTGCTGCTGCTGCTACTGCGGCTCCTCACCCCGGCCGAAGGCCTGGCGGGCGTGGCCAAGGGCCTCGACGTGTATTTGTTTTTGACGGGCATGATGCTGCTGGCCGAGGTGGCCCGCGAAGAAAAGCTCTTCGACTGGCTGGCGGCCCACGCCACGCGGCTGGCCCAGGGGTCGGCGCAGCGGCTGTTTTTGCTGATTTACCTGGTAGGCGTGGTCGTCACCACGTTTCTTTCCAACGATGCCACGGCCGTGGTGCTCACGCCCGCCGTGGCGGCGGCCGTGAAGGCGGCGAAGGTCAAAAACCCGCTGCCCTACCTCCTTATCTGCGCATTCATTGCCAACGCGGCCTCGTTTGTGCTGCCCATCTCCAACCCGGCCAACCTCGTCATTTACGGCGCGCACATGCCGCCGCTGCTCGAGTGGCTGCCGCGCTACCTGCTGCCGGCGGCCGTGGCCATCGGGGCTACCTACTTCCTTTTGCGCTACACGCAGCGCGATGAGCTAAGCCAAGACATTGAGAAAGACATCAAAATCCCGACTCTGGAGCGTGGCGGCAAGGTCGCGCTGGGGGGCATTGCGGGCACGGCGGTAGCGCTGCTGGCAGCCTCGGCTCTCGACCGGCCGCTGGGCCTACCCACGGCCGTGACGGGGGTATTCACCACGGCCATTGTGCTGCTCATCGTGCGCAAAAGCCCGCTCGTCGTTATCCGCAGCGTGTCGTGGGCGGTGCTGCCGCTGGTGGCCGGCTTGTTTGTACTGGTCGAGGGGCTCAATAAAACGGGGATTACGCAGTGGCTGAGTTCCTTGCTCACGCGCGGGGCCGCCGAGTCGGCCACCGGCACCACCTGGGCGAGCGGCGTGGGCGTGGCCCTGCTTTGCAATGTGCTGAACAACCTACCAGCCGGCCTTATCACGGGCAACGTGCTGCAAACGGCCCACGTGTCGGAGCCCATCAAAAGCGCCATGCTCATCGGCATCGACCTCGGCCCCAATTTGTCGGTAACGGGCTCGCTGGCCACCATTCTGTGGCTGGTGGCGCTGCGGCGCGAAAACCTCACGGTCAGCGCCTGGCAGTTTCTCAAGCTCGGCGCGCTGGTCATGACCGTGCCGCTGCTGCTGGCCATCGGGTCGCTGTTTTTGGTAAGTCATTGAACTACCTCGTCATGCTTCACTGCGCGCTGCATGACAAACGACGTTTTCTCCACCTCTCCAACTCCCTTTCCCATGCAACTCAACGCCGCTTACATCTATCCCCTGCTCCTCGTGGCCGGCGCGCTCCAGGCCTGGGGGCCGCCCATGAATGGCGCCTTGCAGAAGTCGCTTACCAATCCCTGGCTGGCCAGCCTGGTATCGTTTCTGCCCATTATCGCGCTGTTGTGCTGCATGTTCTTATGCATGCCCAAGCCGCTACCTACTACGGATGGCGTGCTGGCCATGCCCTGGTGGGCGCCGCTGGGTGGGCTGGTGGGGGCCGTGGCCGTAGTGGCCGGGCTGATTTTCGTAAACAAGGTGGGCGCGGGCGCTTTCGCCGGCCTCACTATTTCGGCCAACCTGCTCATGTCGGTGCTGATTGACAAATACGGCTGGTTTGGCGCGCAGGTGCATGCCCTCACCCCCGGCCGCCTGGCCGGCTGCGCCCTGTTGATTATCGGCATTATCCTAATTTCCAGGTCTTAACTCTTAACTTTCGGGGGTACGGCCGTGCGCAGCCGGCCGCGCCCTACCGTGTGCACGCGGGCCAGGGCGGCGGGGGCTACGCGCGCCCCGGCCTCCAGCACCAGCTCGCCAGCCACCGTGATGCTGGTGCCGGGCGGCAGCTCCAGCACGCCGCCCTTGCGCACCGTCAGACGCGCCTCGGGGTCGATGCGCAGGGTCGGCTCCGTACCCGCTTGCTCACGCAAAACCAACGCGCTACCCGCCCCGACAACCACGCGACTGGCGCGGCCCAGCCTCAGCCCAGCGGGTAGCAGGTAGCGGCAGCCGGGGGCCAGCAGCTGCAAGCTACTTTGCGTCGCCACCACGGCCGAGCCCGGCACCCCGGCACGGCCCAGCACGATATCGCGCGTTAGCGAGTCGGCCCGGTGCGGGCCGTTGGCAAACGTGATATTGCCGCTGAATACTACGCCCGCCAGTTGGTCGGTGCCGCCCAGCGGCGGCTCCGCGTTATCCAGCTCGAAGGTGCAGTCTTGCAGCCGGAAGCGGCTGGTAGTATCGGCGGCGGCGGGCACGGCCAGCAGCAAGTAATTGCGGGTGCCCACGAAGCGGCAATTGGTGAAGCGCATGGCCCGCGCCTCTTGGTTGGAATACACCAGGTGCTGCCCGTAGGCGGGCTCGCCGCGATACGGGCGGTCCTCGAAGGTGCAGCCCACGAAGCGCGTGGGGTAGCCGGCCCAGGCGCAGCCCATCACAAACGCGCCGTAAAGACGGCAATTCTCAAATAAAAAATCGGTTTGCCGCACCCAGGCCGACCAGTTGCTGACGCCCCAGAGCAGGCAGTCGCGCAGCACGATATTTTTGGTGGTGGGCGGGCCGTTGCCGTAGCGGTCGGACACCAGCGCCTGGCCGGCATTATCGACCAGGCGGCAGCGCTCCAAGCGCACGTTGGCGGCGTAGCCGCCTTCGGGCTCGATGTCGATGCCCGCGCCGGGGTTGGAATAGAGCGGCCGGCCCAGGGCTGGAATGACGACCCGCCCGGTGTGGCTGAAGCTGCAATTGGTGGCCCGCAGCCCATTCACACCCGTGATGGACAGGCCCTGCCGGCCGTTGTAGTCGAAGCGCGAGTTTTCGAGCAGTATTTCTTCCTGCGCGGGGTCATCCACACTCTTGGCCAGGCGATTAAGCACCTGCACGCCATCGCGCCCGTAGTGATGCACGGCCAGCTGCCGCAGCCGGATGCGACGCGAGTTATCCACAAAAATGCCATCAAACGGCAGCTGAATGCCCGTGTCGCCCCAGTGGCCGCCCACCACGAGGTGCGGGCTGTTGCCGTTGAGGCGCAGGTTGGCTATTTCTACATTGTCGCAGTTTTGCAGGTTGATGGTAGTGCCGCCGTGCAGGGCATAGCCGTTGGCGGTGAAAAAGGCCGTCGGGCCTTCGTAGGGCAGGTGCGTGGCAGGGTCGAAGGTGCCGTAGTAGAGGCCGTCGGCGTAGCGGATTTCGGTGGTGGCGCTGTCGGCCCCGGCTATGCTGAGGTTGCGGCAGCCTCGCAGGGCCAGCACGTCGGGCACGGTGGCGGGGCCGGGCTGGCCCACCAGGTAGGTGCCGGGCGGTAGGTGCAGCACGGCGCGGCCGGCCCCAGCCGGGGTTTTGGCCCGCTCGTTAAAGAAATCGGCGGCTTTCTGGAAGGCCGGCTGGTCGTTGGTGCGGCCGTCGCCCACGGCGCCAAAATCTTTTTTCAGGTCTTTGTGCAGGGTCGGCTGGGCCGGGGCGCGCCAGCTGGCGAGCAGCAGCAACAAGGCAGTCAGCGGCCCTTTAAGGCACTTATAGTCAGCCAGAAGAATCAGCCTAAAATTACGCATTGAATTTATCCCACTATTTCTTATACAAAGAGGGGCCGTGGGCGGCCTTTCAGTAAAAATAGCGGCCCGTGCCGCGCCGCCCGGCACCCGCGCGGGCCGCGCCACGCCGTAACTTTGTCCCCCGTCATGCCTGAACGCTCCACCCCTACCCCCACAGCGTCGGCCGCGAAGTATATCTTCGTCACCGGCGGCGTCACTTCTTCACTCGGCAAAGGAATTATTTCCGCCTCGCTGGCCAAGCTCTTGCAGGCCAGAGGTTTCCGGGTTACGATTCAGAAGTTCGACCCCTACATCAACATCGACCCCGGCACGCTCAACCCCTACGAGCACGGCGAATGTTACGTAACCGACGACGGCGCCGAAACCGACCTCGACCTGGGCCACTACGAGCGCTTCCTGAACGCGCCCACCTCGCAGGCCA
>JAKONR010000319.1 GCA_022701825.1 Hymenobacteraceae bacterium
GGGGCTACCTGGCTTTGCTGGCCCACACGCTGGGCTACCGCTACTGGCCGCTGCTCTTGCTGGAGCTGCAGGCCCCCACCCCGGCCACCCGGCCCTGGCACCCGCGCCGGCCGCAGACGCAGGCGCTCGTGCAGGGCTTGCAGCAGCATGTGCCGGGCTTCGACCTCGCCGCTTTCGTGGCCCGCTACGATGCCGTGTGCCTGCCCACCCCGGCCTAGGCCGCTTAGCTAGCCATCAGCCACTACGCGGGCGACCTACACGCTAGGCCCTGAACTTCAGTAAACAGTACCTGTTGCGCTCAGCTGGTATATTGGCTGGTCCAAACAACTCACCAATATGTCCCCCTTGTCGTCCTCCGAACTCTACCATGCTTTTCAGGCTTTCGTTGCCGCTAACCCGAGTGGCTGGGATGACTTTGAGCGCTTGGACCCTGAAGATACCCTCGGACTTATCCCAGATGAAACGGAAGGCCGCTACGTAAGGCAGGTCGATGCGTTCGAAGCGATTGGGATGACTAATTCATCATCGCTCATCGCTTTCTGGCAAGAGCCTGGACTGGCAACAGCGGAACGTCCTGTTGTTTACATCGACAGCGAAGGCAGCCCCACGACCGTCTTTGCCGATTCTTTCGCCGACTTTCTAGCGGTTCTGCCATATGGCACTAAGTTCCTGTATAAGGTCATCGACCAAAGTGAGCGCGCTCGCGCCAACCCGGCTCTATTAGGAAATATATTTCAACCTATCACGCTAGCTGATGCCCAGGCCGCTTTGAAATTTCAGCAGCAGCAGTACCCCCTGCACGCGCGGTACGTGGACTGGTTGACAACGGTAGCCGGATTAGTACTTGCGCCCGACCCGGTTGCACTCATGGAGCAGACATATCAGCAGCATACCAACCTGGAAAAATGGCTGGACTGGTAAGTGTGCATCCGTAATATTCACTAAATCAATAGTTTGCTTTTGAGCTTGACCGTGTTCATAGTGATTATAACCGAAGCATAACGCGCCAGCTAATTATTTTAGCCACATGCACTGTTGGCTGGCAAGCAGGCGCCTGGCAGCTCTGCCAGGTCAACCGAGCACCTACTCGAAACAGGCCCGAATAAAACGAGCAATAATAGTAATATTTGTTGCTTATAATCAGATACTAACAAAAAGTACAAGAGGAATAATTTGCAGCTTTAGTAGTTGGTGATAAATTTGAGACGGCTAAATATATTAGTATATCATTTCCGCCCTGGCTACCGCTTGCATGCTGCGCTACTTTCTTTATCAGGATAGTTCTTCTCATAAGTTCTGGCAGGTTGAGCAGGTAGGTGCTCAGCTCCTCATCGGGTACGGCAAGGCCGACACGGCCGGGCAGCGGCAGACCAAGACTTTCGCCAGTGCCGAGGCCGCCGCCCGGGAAGCCCAAAAGCTGACGCAGGAAAAGCTGCGCAAAGGCTACCAGGAAACCGCGGCCCCAGGCCCGAGTCCAACGCCGCCGGCTCCGTTGGCCGCAGCTGCCCCGGCAGCGACGGGCCTGCTGCAAACCGATAAGGTAGCCGGCAAGCGCATCAAGCTGGCAAAGGAATTCCGGCACTTTCAGCTGGGGAGCCCTGCTGACCTCAAGCGGGTGCTGGAGGCGCACGGGGCAACCGTGGTGAGCAGCTCGGCCCAGAACTTCGATTTCTACCTGGGCAGCACCGACCTGGTGGCTGCTTATCCCGGCGAGGTGTACCGGCAGCCCGTCGTGTTTGAGGAAGAGCTGCTGGCTACGCCCCTGGCCGTGCCCCCCGAGGGGCCGTTTGCGGGGTTGCGGGCGCTGGTGCTGGCGCAGTGCCGCGTGCTGCTGGCCCATCCCAATATTCGGGTCACTCGGCTGGCACTGGGGCAGCCGCTGAGCGCGGCTGAGCTGCAAGCCCGGCTGGGGCAGCCCATCCCCGCTTATTTGCAGGCCTTCTACCAGCAGGTGGGCGAGCTGTGCTTGCTCTGGCAATACCGCTTTCCGTTCGAGGGCATTTGCCTGCGCGATGAGGGGCAGGAGGCCCCCGTGCATACCTGGAACATCGACGAGGACGATAACCACGCGGGTAGCATACAGCTGCTGCCGCTGGCCAGCGTGCTGTTCGGCGATTGGTTTAATCCCGGCTACGGCTTCGATTTGCAGCCGACGCAGCGCATCCTGGACTTCTACAGCGAGTATTCCCTCACGGCCGTAGAGCTGGGCAGCGAGGCCGACCCGCTGCTCTACCTGGGCAGCGACTACGGCGTGAGCTTCCACGACGACCCGCCTATCCGGTTTTCGGACTACGTGAGTTTGGTGTTGCACACGTTCGGGCTACGCGACCGCAGCCAGTTCTGGACGCACACCGTGGGCGGGCGCTACGAGCCGGGCACCGCCGAAGCCCTGGCGGGGCTAGCCCACCTTGACCTCCCCAATCCATTCGGCATTATCCTGGCCGGCAGCTCCGAGCCGCTGACCGACGCCACGGAGCTGGCAGAGCTCCTGGACGAATACAGCGAGCAGGGGCTGGAGGGGCATTTTTTCTGGCTGCTCGACTATGCCCTGCAACACCAAAAGCTGGTACTGGCCGACTACGAAGCCCTGGCTACCAACCCGCGCTACCACCGCCGCGCCCGCTACCGGGCGCTACAGGCCAGCCAGCTGCCGCCCAACGACGAGGCGGGTGAAGTGGAGCTGGAGTATGACTCTTACGCCAGCGGCCCACGCCTGAATATGGCCCGGCCCACGCTACGCGATACATTCAAGCTGCGCAATCGTAGCGGCAAGGCCAATGAACTGCTTGGCTACCACCTGAAAATCGTGGC
Source organism: Hymenobacteraceae bacterium (assembly GCA_022701825.1). GTDB lineage: Bacteria > Bacteroidota > Bacteroidia > Cytophagales > Hymenobacteraceae > Hymenobacter. Next base: position 2,812 of record JAKONR010000319.1, read on the forward strand.
GAATTTCGAGGCGTTTCAGGGCGTAACTCAGTTTCGCAAATCGCTCGGCAAGCAAGAGGTAGTACTCCACGAGCACGACTCAGAACAAAACGCGCAATACCAACCCCTGCACGATGGCACGGCCGCGATGCAGTACCAGAGTGCCCAACACGGAGTACAGCAGGTGTATTGGCGGCGGCCCGAACTGCCGCTAAAGCTGCCTGCCCGTAAGGTCGAGTACATCCAGTTCTTCACGCACGACGTCGACGTGCTGGCGCAGTTGCAGCCCTATGGCATCGTAACCGAAACGGCGTTGCCCGACGGCAGCTCCTACTATTCGCTGACCTACGACTGCACGCTGAAGGTGCTACTCACGGTGCGGCTGGCCCGCGAAAATCCCAGCGGCCCGCTGCGTGGCGAATGCTTCATAAGAGAAAGCTGGGAGCCTAGCGAGCAGTAGCACCGCGCAGTGTCTTCCTACCCAACGCACCGCCCGGCCGGCGGCTTCCTATTTCTTTTCACACGTTTACGCTTTGTCCCGCATGAAACGATATTTTCTAAATACTACCTGGGAGGCCCCCCAGTATTTTACTGCCGAGCCAGTTGGCCACCAGCTTTATCTGGAGCGAGGAGAGCCAGCCAAGGAAGGCATGCGGTGGGTAGAGCAATACGAAAGTGCTGAGGAATGCCAGCAGCATGCCGACCGCTGGATAAGCGAAGAAATGGACATGGGCTATGCTGAAACCACGGCCGATGACCCGGCCGTAGCAACCGTCGCGGCCTCTGTGTTGGCGGGGCTGCCACCCTTGCAGCTGCTGCCCGAAAAAGTGTGGGGCCAGCGCATCAAGCTCGCCCACTTTACGTGGTATCGGCTGGGCAGCTGCGAGGAAGTAGCCCGGCTACTGACCCAGCACGGGGCCACGGTGCTGGAGGAGCAGTCCGCCACTGAATTCGATTTTTACCTGGGGGGCATGGCCCTGATGAGCGGCGAAACCTTTGAGCGGCCGGTGCTTTTTGAGGAGGAGCTGTGCGCCCCGCTGCCATTAGCCGAAGGGCTAGCCTGGTTTAAGCCCCGGCTGTGGGGGATGCTGCGCGAGCTGCTGGCCCACCCCGCCGTCGTCGTCAATCAGTTTTCCCTCGGCCTGCCAGCGGCCGAAGAAGAGCTGGCGCAGCACGAGGCCACCCTGGGCCGCCCGCTACCGCAGCTGCTGCGCGAGTTCTACCAGCAGGTGGGGGAGCTGAAATTGCTGTGGGCCTACCGCGCTAAAGACGTGACGCCGGGCAACGGCGGGTTCAACATCGACGAGGATGACGCGCACGATGGCGACATCAACATCTGGCCACTAGCTGAGGTGCTGGCCGGCGAGTGGACCGACCAGGACTACGGCTACACCAAGGCGTTGCAGGAAAATCAAAAGCTCTTCGACTTTTACAGCGAATACTACCAGATGGCCGTGGAGCTGGGCGACGAGGCTGACCCGCTGCTGCACCTGGGCAACGACTACGGGGCCAGCTTTGATGACGATAAACCGGTGCGCTTCAGCGACTACCTTAGCCTGCTGCTGCACACCTACGGCTTCAAGGAGCGCGAGCGGCTTTTCAACCACCGCCTAACGCCCGGCGGCCAGCTTGAGGCCCCCGCTGCCACGGCGCTGCAAGGCCTGGCCACGCTCGACCTGACCAACCCTTTTCACAAAGACCTGGACGTACCCCGGAGCTTTGCCAGCCGGGACGATGACGACTACGCGCCCGACGACGAAGCTGACGAAGCACTACCCGCGGCGGCCGGCGACGAGGCGCCCGCCGCCGCGCCCATCGACTTGCCGGTGTCGGAGCCGCTGGATAGTATGGCGGCCGGCCGCCCGCAGGTAGCGTTTGTTGCCTTCGAGTCGCCGTTCCCCATCACCGATTCGGCCCACAAAGCAGCGTTTGCCGTGGCCAACCCTGGGCGCACGCCGCTCACCGTGCTGGGTTACGTGGCCGAGCTGGTGGCCACCGCACCGGGCCAGGAAGTAGTGCTTGGCACCGATGACTCGGCGACGCACCGCGACCCGCTCCAGGGCTACACGCACGTCAGCAATGGCATGTTTCTGTTTTTCAACGCCTCGGCGGGCTTGTGCATCGAGCCCCTGCACCTGTCGGCCATGCCCGTGCTGGTGCCAGCCGGGCACCGCACCACTATCCACCTGTACCTCCACAATTTAGACCTCCTGGCGGCCGGCCTGGGCGCGGCGGCCAGCTACCACCTGCGCGTGGCCGTGCAGCTGGCCGATGGCGAGGTGCTGCGGGCGCAGCAGCCGATTGCGGTTAGCGCGTAGCGGGCCCTTTTGCATTTGCCTAAGGTAGGTGAGTCGTACGGTCGCCTGCCCGGCTTCACTACTGGCTGGTACGGCTTTTTCCTACTCCTAGCTATCACAGCATGTCCTTTTCCATTCCCGCTCCCTGGTCTACTTTGCTGGCTACGGCGCTGGCTGGTACCCATCGCACGGCCACCCCTACGGTGCTACCGGGTCTCACGCCTACTTTGGGCGCGGAGGCTGATGCCCTGGAAAAACAGCTTCTGCTGACTGCCGCCAACCTGCGACTAGCGCAGCGCGCCGGCCAACGGCCTCCAGCCGGCTCGGCACTGGAACTGGGCCGGGCGGGAGCTGAAACCTGGCCAGCCTTGGGCCCAACCGCCGCCCGGCTGCTGCACCAGCTGGCCACCGGCAGCTTCCACCCCGACGTAGCCAGCGAGTTTGCGCAGCTAATGAGGGAGCGGCAGCGCCGCATACCGCACCGGCTGCTGGGCCAGCTGGTGCAGCTGGAAAACTACCTCGCCGGCGGGCACGGGCAGGCTTATGGGCGGCGGGGCCAGTGGCTGGGCCTGCACTGCCCAGTGGAGCACATCCGCGGCCACGCCCGGCAGCTGGAAGCGGCCATCGCTGCGGCTCCCGATTGGCAAGCCGGCCAGCCGGCCGAGGCGCAGGAAGCAGCCATTAGCCGGTTGGCTAGCGAGCCCCCGGCTGATAAGTGGAACTGGCTGCTGGCAGCCCTGCCCCACCAGCTGCCGGCCGGGCAGCTGGCCCTGCTGACCCTACTGCCCGCTTGGTGCCTGCTCACCGGCGAAGCACCGCCGGCCGTGTTGGAGCCATACATGGAAGCGGTTAAGGAGCAGCAATACTGGGTAATACGATGGCTTTACCGAATGCCCGGCAGCGCCCAGACGGCACGCAGCTGGAGCCGCCTGAATGCTTTGCTGGAACTGCGGGCGGCCGCAGCCGACCCGGCCGCCCCCTTGGCCCCGCGCTCACGCTACCTGCACATTGCCTTGCCCACCGGCTGGGCGGAAGGCTGGCAACGCGATGGCATCCGCTCAAACCCTGCCTATGAGCCCTTCGTGGTGAAAGAACTGCTAAGCACCATCGCCGCTAGTCGCTGGGTTGAAGCATGGGGCGCATCGCCAGCCGAAGTTGTGGCGCTGTGGGCGCAGGCCCACTACAGCCAGCCGCCGCAAGCCGCCCATAACTGGCCGGTGGAAGCAGCTAAGACGATGCTGGAAGGCTTGCAGGCGGCAGCCGAGCTGCACGAGGACCATGATTTAGCCCTGGCCCTGTTGCGGTTTATGACCCAATACCCGGAGCACCCTTACAGCACGCGGGCATCTATTTTCTGGCTCTGCCCACTAGTGCCCGCGCCCGAGCTAATGCGCTGGCTGCAAAGCTTATTGCCCACGCTACCTGCGCCCCCCTGGACGCGCATGTACCGCGACACTCCTTACCAGACCCCGAGGTGGTATGACGAAGCCAGCTCGCTCATTTACAAGCGCGTGCCGGGTGTATTACCCGTATTGCTACCGTTGCTGCGGGCGCACTTTGCCCAGCCCCCGCACCCCGACCAGCAGCCGATGAGCGCAGGCTTGGCCAAACTGGTGAATGAGCTATCTGCGCGCGGCGAACTAAGCCTGCTGCCCTGGCTGGAAGCCGAGCTAGCCGCTACCCCCGCGCCCCCGGCATTAGGCCCGATTCTTCAAAAAGCCCTGACTACCCTGGCCCTGCGCCGCGACCTAGCTGCCAGCCTTCGCCTATCTGAGCTGCCGGCTCTCGATACCTGGCCTACCGGCGGGTGGACGTAGCACTTTTACCACGCCAGCACCCGCTGTCATGCTTTCCGGCAAGTAAAAGCGGCCCGCCGCACTAGATGAGCCCGCTCGCCTCAATTATTTTTTAAATTCTTCTCTCTGCGCCCTTGGCTACTACCCCGCTGGCTGTCGCACCTGCTTCCTCAGCCGCTTCCCCCGCTTCTGACTTGAGCTTGCTGGTGCAGACATCTGCCCAGCGCCGAGCCAACATGCTGGCCGGGGCGGCCGGCCTGGCCACCTGGCTCCAAGACCTGCTGGCCGCAGGGCTGGCTAGCACCTGGGCTAATGACCCCACGGCCTGGGCTACTGCCGAAGCGCGGCTCATCGACGCGCAGTTACCCGGCCTGGCCGCCCGGCTGCACGCCTTGGCTCCTTCGCACCAGCCAACCGGCGCGGCTGGCCACGCCGCCCGGCTAGCGGGCCTGGGGGAGCTATATGGCCTGGCTTGTGCCTTGGGTAACATCGAGCAGCTGAGCGAGCTGGCTCAGCTGGAAGTGTGGCAGCAGGCGGGCCTAACGATAAGGCAGGAAGCATTGCTGGCGGCCGGGCCGCCCGTGGCCGACGAGTGGCAGGTGTTAGCCGAAGTGCTAGAGCACCAACCCGTTCTGACTTTGCGCCGCAGTTGGCTGTATGGCCGCCAGAGTGGCCGCTATGCGCTACTGCTTCAGTACTTCAAGGGCTGGGAGCCTCCGCTGGTAAGCGTAAATCGGACTTACGCGGGCCCGGTAGTGTATTACCCCGGCCTGCTTCCATTGCGCGTGGTAGCCGGGCCGCTTCTTAAGGTTGCCATTGCGCCCGCGGCCCCCACTGCGCACCGCATAGGGGCGATGCTGGCCAGCTACGCTGAGGCACTGGGGCGGCTGCCCTGGCTACGCAGCTGGCCCGTAGCGCTCGCCGGGGTAGTGCCCGCCTGCCTGCCCGATGGCTCCTGGGCCGTGCACGCTCCTGCCGAAGGGCAAGCGCTACCGCTGCGCTGGCCCGCCACGACAGCGGCCACGGAGGCGTTTTACGATTTCGTGGTGCAAAGCAACGCGCAGCCCGTAACGGTGTTTGGGGAGTGGGATGGGCAGTGTCTGCTGGTGCACCGGACCTGGGCGGCCGCTGCGCGCACGGCCACGCCCAGCCCGCAAACCCCTGAAAGCTACCTGGCTGCTACGTGCCAGCTGCTACCCGAAGCCGCTACCAACGAGCTGCCTATCGCCGCCTCAGCCTCGGCCTGGGCCGAACCCTGGCCCCTGCCGCTAGTGCCCGGGCCGCCGCCGCAGGGCACCCCGGCCCAGTGCCTGCTGCAAGCGGCTGGCACGGCCGCCTTGCTGCGCAAAACTGGCTTTCAGCCGCTTGCATCCGGGCAGCCCTTGCTGCCCTTTCCGCCCGAAGAGCAGCTGGAACTGGGGCCGCTGGTAGAAGCCTGCCTGCGCCAACTGCTGCTGAACGAGTCGGGCGACTTTTCCCAGCTGGCTCCTCCTTACTTGGAGCACCTACGGGCTAGTGGCCGGGTGCTGCCAGCCGCTCTGCTGGTGCCGCTGCTGGCTCGCAACTGGTATCACGCCCAGCTAAACCCCGCCAACGCGCTCGATTACCCCAACTCGACGCTACTGGGTAAGCGGGGTAGCTGGCTTAGTCAGCAGCAGGAAAACTGGCGGGTGCAACTCGCCCCCACGCCGGCCCCCACTGCCTGGGAGCAGGATGCTGGCAGGCAGGCGGCCACCTACATTCGGCAGCTGCGCACCACCGACCCGGCCGCTGCCCGCGCGCTACTAGCCGAGCACCTGAGTGGCTTGTATGGGCACGACCAAGCGGCCATCCTTGCTGCGCTGGCTGTTAATCTCACGGCGGCCGACGAGCCCTTGCTGACTACTTTTCTGGCCTCACCCCTCGACTCGGTGCTGGAGGCCGTGGTGCCGCTGCTGGTGCAGCTACCTGGCTCGGCACTGCTGGAGCGGCTGTGGGCGCGGGCAGCGCCCCTGCTCGCGCTGCCATACTCACCCATCGGCCCCGCCACGCTGACAGTGCAACTGCCTGCCTGGGACCCCACGTGGCGGGCCGATGGCCTAGCGGCCTCTGCCAAGCGCACCAAAGCAGCCAAGGCGGCCTATCTGCTTGAGCGCCTGCTAGCCCTGCTGCCGCCTAGCCGCTGGGTGGCGCACCTGGGAGTAGCGGCCCCCGCGCTGCTGGCTGCCGCCGCTGCCCACGAGCAAGCGAGCCTGCTGCTGCCAGCCTGGGCTAGGGCCTGCGTGCTGCACCACGACCTGCCCTTTGCCAAAGCTCTACTGCTGGCACACGCTACCCATAGCGGGCAGGCGGGCTTTAAGTACGAAACGCTCGACCCGGTATTCAGCACGGAGGAGCGACTGGCGCTGCTGCTGCAACAGCCCGCGCCGGGCACCCCTTACGCGCCGGTACTACTAGGCGGCTACCTGCTGCCTAAACTGGAAGCCCCATGGCCTGCGGCCCTGACTGATTTGGTAATGAGCCAGCTAGCGGCTGGCAATTCACTGCATCCCGCAGCTCACCCCTGGCTGACCGATACGCTGAAGGCGCTGCCAGCAGGCGCGGCCGACCACCAGCTCGCCGCCGTCCTGGCGGCTTTGCGGGAGCTGCCGCATCCTCCCGCCCCGCACGACTACGCCTTGCGCCAAGCCCTGCGCGGACTAGCGCTACGCCAGCAGATGGTCGCCAGCCTGCACGAATTAGCTTCCAGGCAGGCCGCGGCTACTCCCTGAAACAGCAAATGCCGCCCGGCTATCTCAGCCGGCCATGCGGGGGACTACTCAAAAAACTGGTATAATGAAGCGCTGTTTTATCAATCATTCGCTAGCGGCCAGCTGGTACTGGCGCGTCGCACTAACCGGCTCCGACGTGCAGTATCGCTACGGCTGGCTAGGCACGGCCGGGCGGCTGGAGAATTATAAGTATGCCAGCAGCGAAGCAGCGGAAAAAGAGGCGGCTTGGCGCATCCGCAACATCATCAGCTGGGGCGTCGTGGAGGTGCCGGACTGGGGGCCCGAGCCTCCACCCGACGAGCGACCGGCCCAGCTTTACCTGCAAGGTCTGGAGCACTACCTACAACTGGGCCTACAAACGCCAGCCGACGTGCTGGACACCGTGCTGGAGTTGATATGGAATGGCAGCCTCGACTGTGGCGACCTTGAGATAGGTGAATACATCGAAGAAGAGTTTGCGGACGACGGAGCCTTGTTTGCCGCCTGGCTGCGCCAGCAGCTGCCGCCGCTGCTAGCGCAGCAGCAAGCACGTGAGGCGGCATTTCCGGCTCACACCGATTGCGACCGCCTAGCCGACGCCTTCGACTACCTCAATCAGCACGGCATAGTAGCTATTCATTTTCTGGCCGATGTGCAGTACTGCCCTGGCCCTTACGCGGCCGCCGCCCAACACGAGCTGGCCGAGGTGGCCGCGCTGATTGCCGAAGCCCAGCAGGACGACTCAATTGGCCACTGCTACTACAATGCCCGGCTGCTGCAAGCCCTCGACCAGCCGCAGGTGTTGCGCTTGCATTTTGGGGCCTACCACACCCGCGATGCAGCAGCCACGGTAGCTATTGGCCAGCGCGTAGCCGCTGCGCTCCAAGCCCAGGGCCTGTGCGTAGCCTGGGAGGGGCCAGCTACGCTTTCCCTGTCGGGGCTGTGCTGGCAGAAGCGCTTTGATGGCCTCGACTGGCCCCGCCACCACCTGCGTGGCCTGCCGCCCCGCCCCACGATGCGCCTGCTACCCGAAAAAGTGGCCGGCAAAGCCATTGCGCTAGCGGCTGGGTGGCAGCAGTTTGGGCTGGGGCGGCGCTGGCAAGTACGGCAGCAGCTAGCTGCCCACGGCGCTACTGCGCTGGAAGCCACCCAGCCGCACGCCAGGCGCGATTTCAACCTGGCTGGCTACGCGGGCAACTTTTATGACGAGCTGCCCCTGGTGTTTGAGGACGAACTGTGCGCACCGCTGGCTCCTGCTACCGGGCCTTTTGGTAATTTGCGCTTGCGTCTGCTGGACATGTTGCGCGAGCTGCTGAGCCAGCCTGCCATCCGGGTAACTGATTTTTCGGTGGGCAAACCTTTAACCGAGGCTGAGCTGGGGCGTTGCGAGCGGCGCCTCGGTCGGCTATTGCCCGCCTACCTGCGGGCGTTATACCAGCAGGTAGGCGAGGTGCGGCTGCGTTGGTGGCAGCAGACTTCGGCCTCGGAATCTGCTGGCGAAGCCATCCAAATCCCTCCGCTGGCGCAGCTGCTGTTTGCTGATTCGGCCGATGGGCAAGTGCCGCCGCTGCCGGCGGGAATGTACTTGTTCGACCAGAACTGCGATGACTCTCAAATGGCCCTGGCGCTGGGTGAAGAAGCCGACCCGCGGCTATACCGGGTCACTAAATCCACAGTCGATTTCGACGAGGGCAACCCCGTGCATCTGAGCAGCTACATGGACCTGTTGCTACACCGCTGCGGAACCTCAAACCGGTAATAGCTGCGCGATATCCAGTTAGCCTAATACTTCTCAAGGCCTTTATAATTCAATAATTTATCTTTACCCATGCAAGACTTCGCCCAGCAACTTCAGGATTTTGCCCGTCGGTTGGACGCCAACCCCCGCGTGATTCGCACGCGCAATGAGTTCGACTATGAAGCAAAGCCTCCGGGTTGGTTTGATTATATGCTCCCCTCTTTTCAGGAAATGTACGGGTTCGCGTTTCCCGAGGGAGTAGAGCAGCTACTGGGCTTTCCCGAAGATGTGGTCATCGCCTGGGTAGCCGACCAGACCGCCGTGCCGCCTCATTTGCAGCGGGGCGTGGGGGCCGTTGAATTAACCAAGCTATCGATGGCGCTGCACCGGCCCCTCTACCGCATCAACCTGCCCGATAACGAGGACCCGCGGCTGGACCGCGCCTACATGTTCGACCCGTGTACCGAACTGAACTCCAACCCCTCCGTGGTCTGGCTGGCCCCCGAAAGCGGCCCCGGCTTCGAGGGCCTGGGCATACTCGGCCGCTGGGAGCTCACGCCCCTGCCCCTGACGATAAGTGAGTACCTGACGCACGCCCTCACCTGGCACGGCGGCTTCTGCTGGTTTTATCTCTACTGCGACTTTGCCGATTTCTGCCGCCTGCATTCCACTACGCTCAGTGCCGTCTGCAACTTGCTGCGGCTACCCGAGCTTTTCCCCGAAGCCGACTGGTCGGTTGTTGACACCAAGCGGGAATACTTCGACTTCGCACGGCCGTTTGCTCGCTAGCTACCGAGGACGCCGCCTGCGCCTGCCTGTCCTGTTTGCCAAGCGCTTGCAAGGGGTGCTCATCCGGGTCGGCAGATTACCCAACCGGGGCGGCCCTGCTCGATTAGACCAGCCCCATTGTTGCCGGCCGCTCCACCTTCAGTGCTAGTCCTTATTTTATTGTCTGTATGAGCCTGCCCCTTGCTGTTGCTATACCGCTACGAAGCCCAAGACTAGACATAACTGCCTGATTGCTTAATATTTTGTGCCCATGCTACTACCTGGCCCGCCCAACCGTGCCTTTCTGCGTGCCTTCCGCCAAGTGATGAATGTCACAGAGGGACTGTTCCATATAACCGACCATGAAACGAGAGGAGATGGTTTGGCGCACGACACAGACTTGGCGCAGGTACCGAATTTAGAATGGGTGCCGCTCAGCGTGCAGCAGTACGCGGGCGATGTTAACGGCTTAGCCTGGCGGTGGCACACCCGCGACGGGCAGCCTGAGGCGCAAGGGGGCTTCGACCTGCTCACGCTACAGGAAATCTATCTATCGAATTGGAAGGGTGTAGTTTATTTCGATAACAATACCCCGGACAAGGCCCGGATGCAGACGTTCAAGCCCGTCGATTTCTTTGTGAACGAAGCCTGCGTGGGGCTGTTTCACGATGAGCGCGCCGACCCCGAGCTGTACCTCTACACCTTCGAGGATGAGCCTGAGCCGCTGGGAGTCGACCTCGCGGGCTATCTACAGTTGCTGACCTTATCGCTGGGTTTTTATTACTGGCAACTGCTTATTGTAGAGCTAGCGCGCCCGGATAGCCCCCGCCCTTACCTACCCGCCCGCGACGGGCACCGCGAGCAAGAGTTGCTCGATTTTGTGGGCACCCTGCCTCAGCTCTACCCGGCTTTTAGCTTGGAAGCCTTCGTATCCCTCTACGACCAGGTACTCCTGCGCCGCTAGCCAGCCGCACTGGTGCCTCCCGACGCTGGCCGTGCCTGGCGGGGATGCAGGTAGCGAGCAGTAGCTCGAATGGAATCAGGACGTTTGCGGAGAGAGGCAAATAGATTGCCTGGGTAGGCGCGTCTTTGTTCGATTCTGTCAGCATCGGTGCCGCCAGTCAGCTAGTTCTTTATTTATCAGCCATATGAGCCTCTGCCTTGCCGAGCAACTGCACCAGATACAGCAGCGGTGTGAACATTTATTTGAGCTACGGGAGCCGGCGGGGGGCGGCCTACCCATCGACGAGGCCGCAGCCCGTGCTAGTCTGCCGCACCCGGAGTGGATTCCGGAATCGGTGTGGGCCTATGCCCGCCAGCTAAACGGCTTCAGCGTATCGTGGCAGGCTGCTACCGACGCGAAGGCGAGCGGCATCATCTGGTTGCTCACCCTCGAAGACATTTTCCGAGACTGGGAGCCGGAAATTGGCGGGTGGGCCGGGCCCCGCATGCGGGCTTTTAAACCCGTCGATATGCACAACGGCTACCTGTTGGTGGGCCTCTTTCACGATGAGGCGCAAGACCCGGGGCTTTACGTTTACGAACCTGGAGAGGGAGAGCCTTATCCGCTTTATCTGGACCTACCCGGCTACATTGCGCTGCTCAGTTACTCTTTGGGCTACCAGTATTGGCAAGCTGTACTATTAGAACTGCTGCCGGACGACGGCCGCAATCCTGCACACCAGACAGGCTCTGTCACGCCCGACTTCCGCCGTGACCTGGAGGCGCTCGACCCCGACTTTGACTACGAGGCCCTGGTTGCGCTTTATCATGAGGTAAAACTCAAAAGCTACAGGCCCTCAGAACTGTAACACGAGCTGGCTCGCGCCGAGCCCGGCTCCCTACTCCTTATCGATGCCTACATACGTTCCGGATGCTACCTGGGGGGCGCTACTGCCAGCGGCGCTGGCCGGCACCCACCGCAGCCCGGCCCCGCCTACGCTGCCGGGCCTCACGCCCCCACTCCAGGCCGAGGCCGCGGCGGCCGAAAAATCGTTGCTGCTCACGGCCGCCAGCCTGCGCCTGGTGCGGCGGGCCGGGCAGCGCCCGGCCACGGGCCGGGCCAAAACCCCGAGGCCAGCCGAGGGCGAGCAATGGCCAGCCGCCGGGCCGGCGGTAGCGCAGCTACTGCGGCAGCTGTTGGACACTGGCGATGCGCAGGAGGTGCTACGCGGGCTGGTGGCACTTTATGAGGCGCGCCAGCGCCTACCCGCCAGCTTGCTGGCCCCGGTGCTAAAGCTGCTGGCCGACAATGCCTGGCCCCACGTAACGAAGCTGTTGACCCCGGTACTGGGCCGGCGCGGCCTTTGGGTGGCAAGCCTGCACCCTGCTTTGCACCACGTGGCCCGCTATGCCATATACTACAGCGTTTCCTTCACGGCCGAGGCTACGCATACCGAATGGGCCGAGCTGTGGAGAATCTTTCCCGACTTGGCTTTATGCGAAACGATACGAGCCTGGCCAGCAGCGCCGGATGAGCTGAAGCAACAGCTGGTACTGCATGCCTGGGAAGCCGGGCAAGCCAACTGCCTACCGGCTGAACTAACCGCAGCGTTGGCAAGCGTGCTAGCCCAGCCCGCCAGCCTGGCCTGGACAACTTATGACCACCTGCCGCAACTGCTGGCCCAGGTTCCGGGCCACCCTTGCCTCGCGCAGTGTTGGCAGCAGGTGGTGCCCTGCCTGGCGCCCACGCGCGATGCGGCGGGTATGCTACGCTTAGTGGTGCATCTGGCAAACCTGCCGGGCGATGCGGGCCGGCAAGGTGATAGCTTGCACCCCGTGCCCTGGCCGCAGGAACGAGAAGAATACCCCCAGACTGGCTTTCAGTACCTGGAATCTACCTTGCCAGAAAACTCGCCAGACTTGGCTCGGCAAGTAGCTTGGCTAGGGCGTAGGCTGAGCTTGCTGCCGCCCCAGCGCTGGGCCGAGGCCTGGCACCTTACCCCTGCTCAACTGCTTGACCTGGTTCCCACTAGCAGTTATCCCGACTTGCTGTGGGCCGCCTGGCTGCACGCCACGGCCCTGCACCGGGACCTGGAGTTTGCCCGGGCGCTGCTGGCGCGGGTACCGCGCCGGCCAAACGCGTGGTGGCCCTGGGAAATCCAGGTGGCCTTGCTGCTGCCGGAGCCCGAGCTACTGGCCTGGGCCGAGGCACAGCTGCCGGCCGGGGCCGATTTCCCGGCCGAAAATCCGCGTGCCGTAGAGTGGCCGGCGGTGCTGAGCCACCTGCTGCCCCGGGCTACGCTCGCCGCCATACCCTGGCCCTGGCAGCGAGTGCGGCACCCGGCGTGGCCCGCGCTGCGCGAGCGGTTACTGGCACTGGTGGCGCGGCTAGCCGCCCACGCGGCAGCTCCAACCTTAAAGCCGCCGCAACGCCAGCGCCTGCATGCCCTGGTGCAGCACCTGGGCGCGGTAGCTGAGGTCTCTCTGCTACCCGCTGCCGAGGCAGCACTGGGGCCGCTGGCGGCGGGGAATTCTTTCATCGCCCCCGACTTGCAGGCGCTGCTCGCAACGCTGCGCCAACGGCAGGCACTGCGAGCAGCGCTGGCCGTGGTAGCCAACTAGCTGGCGCTGCTAGCGACGGGCTGGCCGCCTTGCCCACGATTCTACGCGTTTCTTAGTTGCTGGCTTGGCTGGGCTGCCACCCCTGCCTGCCACGATGCCTACTAGCAGCTGAGCTTATTTTATCTTGCATCTCCACCTTGTTAGTTTTCAACGCAAACCCTGCATGATTTCCTTTACCGAAAGCCAGGTACAAGCCCTGGTTACTGACGTTGGCACCCTCAAGCGCGGCCAGCAGCTGGCCGCCCCCACCAACTGGAGCAACCTGGGCCGCACCGACTACGCCCTGTGGGGCGAGTGTGCCGGCAGTGGCAAAACGCCCTACCAAATCGGCATCGACCTGCACGGCCCCGCTTACCACTGCAACTGCCCGAGCCGGGTGTTTCCGTGCAAGCACGCGGCCGGGCTGCTGCTGCTGCAAGCCCGGCAGCCCACCCTGCTCGCCCCCGGCCCCGTGCCCGCCTGGCTCGCTGGCTGGCTGAGCAAGCGCCAGGCCAGCGCCCCGGCAGCCGCGAGTACGCCCCCCGCTGGCGGCGCGGCCCCGGCCGGCGCCCCGGCCGCTCCGGCGGCTGGCAAGCCTGCGAAAGCCACCAAAGCGCCCAGCGCCAAGAGCCTTGCCAGCCAGCAGCGCGAGGCCGAACGCCTGGCCCGCATGGACCAGGGAGCCGCCGAGTTTGAAACCTGGCTGCTCGACCTAGTGCGCGAGGGCCTGGCCGGCAAGGAAAAGCAGCCGGCCAGCTACTGGGCCCAGCCCGCCGCCCGCCTGGTCGACAACCAGCTGCCCGGGCTGGCGGCCTGGGTGCGGGCCGCCGCGCCCCCAGCCAAAAAAGTGCCGGCCGACTGGGCCGAAACCCTGCTCGGCCGCCTGGGCGAGGTGTATGGTCTGCTGCGCGCCTTCCGCAACCGGGCCAGCCTGCCCGCCGAGGCCCAGGCCGAAGTGCAGCAGCAAGTGGGCCTCTACCTGACCCGTGAGGAGCTGCTGGCCGACCAGCCCACCGTGGCCGATACCTGGCTGGTGCTGGGCCAGTACTCGGCCAAGGAAGACAAGCTCAACGCCCGCTACACCTGGCTGCAAGGCCAGCAGACTGGCCGCTACGCGCTGGTGCAGGAATACGCCGTGCGCAGCAAAGCCTACCACGCCCCGCTGGCCCCCAAAACCAGCTACGTGGGGGGGCTGGCGTTTTACCCCGGCCTGCTGCCGCTGCGGGCGGTGCTGGCTCCCGATTTCACCTTTGCACCCGAGCCGTCGGCCGGCACCGAGCTGCCCACCCCGGCGGGTGGCACCATCGGCGAGCTGTATGATGGCTACGCCCAGGCCCTGGGCCGCAACCGTTGGCTGCGGGCGTGGCCGGGCGCGCTGGCCGACGTGGTGCTGGCCCGCCGCACGGGCGGCGAGTGGGTGCTACGGCACGAAAGCCTGCCCAATGAGCTCCTGCCGCTCTACCAGGATGGCGAGGCCCTCAACGTCATTTGGGAAGTGCTGGCGCTGGGCGGCGGCGTTCCCTTCACCGCCTTTGGCGAGTGGGATGGCACGGCCTACCGCATGCTCGAAGGCTGGGTGCCCGCCGAAGACGAGCCGGCCGATACCTACGCTCCTGCCGCGGCCGAAGCATAATGGCAAAAGCACCTATAGCCCCTGCCCACGTACCCGATGCGGCCTGGGCCACCCTGCTGCCCGCCGCCCTGGCTGGCACCCGCCTCCATGCTTTTGCGCCTCTACCCGGCCTCACGCCCAACCTGGGTGCCGAGGCCGATGCGGCCGAAAAACAGCTGCTGCTCACGGCGGCCAACCTGGCCCTGGTGCGGCGGGCGGGCCAGCGCTTGAGTGGGCCCGCCGAGGCGCTGCCGCCGCCCGAGCCAGCAGCGCCACGGCAGCCCCTGAGCGCGGCGGCCGTGGCGCTGCTGCTGCAAACGCTACCCGTTGGCATTGGTGTTGGCATAGACCCATACGTGAGCATGGATTTTCTGACCCGCATCTATCGGGCTGGGTACTACGTAGCCCGGGCCGATGCCCGCCTGGTGTTAGATGCGCTGGCCGAGGCTGGGGTGTCTCGAATACTATTTATGTATCCGGCACTACTGGGCCGGCGGGGGCCGTGGCTGGCGGCGGCGCACCCGCACCCCGCTATCCGGGCCGAAGCCGCTACTATGACTACCCGCTGGCTATCGGCCTTGCCGCTAGAGCGGCAGTGGGGCACGTTGCGCCACTGGGAAAAGATGGGTCTATCTGTCGGTGCTTCGTTTGAGCAGCTGCTACATTCCCTTCAGCATCCTGCCTCACCCCAGGAATTAGCTAAGCTGCTGAGCGTATTGGCTAGCGAAAAATACCGGCTGCCAATGGCTTTTCGGCCCGTGCTGGAAGCCTTGGCAGCTTCGGAAAGCGCTGCCAACTACGAGGTGCGGCGTGATGCCCTCCTCTTACTAGCCAACCTGCCCGGCTACGACGTGGCCGGGCGCGCCGGAGCGTATACTGCTACCTACCTGCACCTGGAAACTAGCCCGACCGGCCTGCGCCTGCGCATGCAGCTACCCTCGGCCTGGCAGCGCGACTGGGAATGGGCCGGCCTACAGCGCTCTGATGTCGGCCACGACAACCCGGCCAACTGGCTGCGGATGCTGCTGGCCGCCACCCCTCCGCGCTACTGGGCCGAGGCCTGGGGCGTAGCGCCCGCCGAGGCCGTGGCGCTGGCCCTGGGTTCCGAAGAGCCGGCGGTGGTGCTCGTAGGCTGGTTGCAGGCCACTGCAACCTATGGCGATGCCGATTTTGCCCGTGCCTTGCTGGCCATGCCGGGCCACCCGGCGCCCAGCGCCTACTGGTCGGAGTTATTAAGCTCTGGTTATCTGCTTAATAATTTCTGGCCGCACTCACTGGCAGCGGTGCAGGCCCGGCTGCCCGCACCCGAGCAGCTGGCCTGGCTGCGGCAGGTGCTGCCCAGCCTGCCCCCGTCGGGAGAGTGGGGAACTAGCCCACCAAGCCAACTTCCCTACTGGGCTTTTCTGCTACACAGCGTGGCTGGCCATGGCCTGGCGCTGGACCAATGGCTACTAGCACAGCTGCAAGCCTACGCCACGCAGGCCCTCAGCGCCGAGCCCAAGATGGTAGAGGATGTAGATATACTAACTAGGCTGTTGCGCTCAGTGAGCCAGCACGCCGACCCAGCCGTGCTACCGCTAGTAGAGGCAGCGGCCCACCGCGTTGACCCGCACTATGCGCCCCTATTTCGGCAAGTGGCCACTGACCTGGCTTTCCGGCGCGACGTAGCGGCCGCCATTCCAGAGCTACCGGCTGGCAGCTAGCCTGGCTGTGGAGTTTTTATCCCGTTTCGCTGCTGCCGACCTATGCATATGCCCTCTGCCTCTCCCTGGGTCACCCTGCTGCCCGCCGCGCTGGCCGGCACCCGCCGCCAGCCCGTTGCGCCCCTACCCGGCCTCACGCCCAACCTGGACGCCGAGGCCGACGCGCCCGAAAAAGCCTTGTTGCTAACGGTTGCCAATTTGCGCCTGGTGCAGCGGGCCGGCCAACGCCCCGTCGCATCCTCGGCCGAGGCCCCGCCCCGGCACGCCCCTACCCCCGCCGAGCGGGCTGCCGAGTGGCCCGCCCTCGGGCCGGTAGCTGGCCAGCACCTGAAAAGCCTGCTGGCCGAAGACGGTAGATATATAAGCGATTTGTGGCAGTCGGGGCTGGCGCTGTTGCACGGGCAGCGGCGCCGGCTGCCCCATCGGTTGATACCCCAGGTGCTGGCCGCCCTGGCCCGCCTGAATAAGGCTGAGTTTTTGTCCACCTACGCGCCCGTCTTCGGCGGGCGAGGGGCCTGGCTGGCGGCTGCTTTCCCCCACGAAAGCATTCGGGGGCAAGCGGCCGATGCGGCGGCGGCTCTTCGCTTGCACGCGCCCCTGGCTCGGCGCCTGGGCGCGCTAACGGAGCTTTGCGCTAGTGCCCCCGAGCAAGCCTGGCAGTACGTGGCCACCGCCTTGCCTGTCGTGGCGCCGCCTACCCAGTTAGCGCTGCTGTCCTGGGTCATTCTGCGGTTGCCCAGCGGCCCGGTATTCACCGGCCTGGCCCCGCTGCTTGAGCCCCTGGCAGCGGCTACCACAACGGAACCAGTGGCGCAGCAGCTAGCCCGCCGGGCACAGTATATCTTGAAGCGCTTGCCCGACAGCGCTTGGGCACAGCGGCAGTGGCAGCGGGCATCCGGCTACCTCACGCTGGAGCGCTTCCCGCATGAGCCGCCGCGCCTGCATGTGCAGCTGCCCACTGATGCCGAAATAGACAAAACCTGGCACCAGGATGGTATCGGCCCTAGCGAGGCCGCGACCGAAACCGAACGCGGCTGGCAACTACTGCTGGAACTGCTAGCCAGCATCGCTCCCAGCCGCTGGTTTGCGGCCTGGGGCAT
>JAKONR010000322.1 GCA_022701825.1 Hymenobacteraceae bacterium
ACGTTGGCTACCGAGCCTTTCTGCTGGTCGCAGAGGGCGATGGCACCATTGATGTCGTTGGCGTTCAGCTTTTGGCGTACCGAGCGTACAAACGATTCGATGCTCTTGCTGCCTTTGGCCTTCGAGATGGTGAGCGCGCGCTCCACGGCGAAGATGATAACGCACAAGAACATGGTAATCAAGAACGGCACGATAACACCGCCTTTGTACATGGTGGCCAAGTAGTCGCCGGGCAGGGGGTCGTTGGTGTTCACGCCACCTTTGAAGCGGCTGCCGGCACCCATTACAAAGTGGAAAATAAGTTCGGCGAGGACGAAAGCCACGATGATAGCGATAACCGAGAACAGCGAGGCGCCGCCGCTGCTTTGGGCGGTGGCAGCAGCCTTGGGAGCGGCCGGGTTATTGGGCCGAGCGCTCGGGTTTACAGCATTTTTCTGTTCCATGTGTCCGGGAAGTGTAGGAGGTGGGGGTTGGTTTGAAAGGTAAAAAAAGGGTCGGAGAATGGTTGGCTCTTAAGGCAAACGATAAAGCAGCCAGCAAGCCTAAATAGCTTCCGGGGCCGAATCTACGCCTAAGCCACGAAAATCGCTGCCAACGCAACATTTTTTTTGGGTAATCTGCTACCGGGTCAAAAGCAAAGCTACTGAGCCTAAGCTCAGTTTTTTGGCGCACCGCCCACGTGTAAAGTTTTTGTGAAGCTGCCAACGCGCATCCTTTGCAGAAGGTTTAGGTCGCGGGCGGCGTGGCGGCCTGTTTTTTAGCTTCCTCCCAGTAAACATCCATTTCGGCCAGCGTGAGTGAGGCCAGCGGCTGCCCGGCGCGGGCCGCCGCGGCCTCAAGGTACTGAAAACGGCTGATAAACTTACGATTGGTACGCTCCAGGGCTTCTTCGGGATTAATTCCGGCAAAGCGAGCGAAATTAACTAAGGAAAACAACAGGTCGCCAAACTCCTGGGCGGCGCGCTCGGCCTGGGCGGCGTCCGTGGCCGGCCGCCCGTGGCCGTATTCGGCCCCGAATTCGGCTAGCTCTTCCTGCACTTTCAGCCACACCTGGGCGGGGTCTTCCCAGTCGAAGCCCGCGCCGCGCGCTTTTTCCTGAATGCGCATGGCCTTTACCAGCGCGGGCAGCGAGGTGGGCACGCCGCCCAGTACGCCGCCCGTGTTACCCTTTTCCTTGAGCTTGAGCTGCTCCCAGTTGCGCTTCACGGCGTCTTCGTCGTCGGCCTGCGCATCGCCGTAGATGTGCGGGTGGCGGTAGATAAGCTTGTCGCACTGCGCGTTGAGCACGTCGGCAATGTCGAATGCGCCCTGCTCGGCCGCGATGCGGGCGTAGAACACGAGATGCAGCAGCACGTCGCCGAGCTCCCTTTTGAGGTCGGGCAAGTCTTGGCGCAGAATGGCGTCGCTGATTTCGTACGTTTCCTCGATGGTGAGGTGGCGCAGGCTTTCGAGCGTCTGTTTTTTATCCCAAGGGCACTCTTGGCGCAGGCGGTTGAGCACGTCAAGCAGGCGGCCGAAGGCTGCGAGTTGGGCCGGGCGGCGGGCAGCGGTAAGCAATGAGTTTTCCATAATTTAGTAGTCGCAAAAGGCTAAGTAGTGCAGTGCCAGCTTGATTAGCAAAAAGTAAGCTCACCAAGCCGCGCCGCGCCCCCGAATACTGTACATAAAAACGGGGGGTGGGCTACTTTTGCAGGCTAAAGAAACAAACTGTGACGCTCATAAAATCGATTTCCGGCATTCGGGGCACCATCGGCGGCCCCGCTGGGCAAGGCCTGACGCCGCTCGACGTAGTAAAATACGCCGCCGCCTACGGTACCTGGGTGGCCACCCAAGCTACTGGCAGTAAGCTGATTGTAATTGGCCGCGATGCCCGCCTTTCGGGCGACATGGTGAGCCGCCTCGTAGCCGCCACGCTGCAAGGCCTGGGCCTCGACGTGCTCGACCTGGGCCTTTCGACCACGCCCACCGTGGAAATGGTGGTGCCTGCCCGCAAAGCCGCTGGCGGCATCATCCTCACCGCCTCGCACAACCCTAAGCAGTGGAACGCGCTGAAATTGTTGAACGCGGCCGGCGAATTTATTTCCGATAAAGACGGGCAGCAGGTGCTGGCGCTGGCCGACAGCGAGGCGTTTGATTTTGCGCCCGTGACCAAGCTCGGTAGCTACCAAACCGACGATACGACCATTACGGAGCACATCAACGCCATTTTGGCTTTGCCGCTGGTGGATGTGGAAGCCATTCGGGCGCAGAAATTCCGAGTGGTGGTTGATGCCGTGAACTCGACCGGCGGCATTGCCGTGCCGCAACTGCTGACGGCGCTGGGCGTCGAAACCATCGAGAAGCTGCACTGCGAGCCCACCGGCGACTTTGCCCACAACCCCGAGCCGCTGCCCGAAAACCTGCGCGACATTGCCAAAATCCTGGAAAAAGGCGGTTTCGACGTGGGCCTCGTGGTAGACCCCGACGTGGACCGCCTGGCTTTGGTGAGCGAAAACGGCGAGATGTTCGGCGAAGAATACACGCTGGTGGCCGTGGCCGACTACGTGCTGAAAGAAAACGGCGGCGGCAACACCGTGAGTAACCTCAGCAGCACCCGCGCCCTGCGCGATGTGACCGAGAAGCACGGCGGCACCTACACCGCCGCCGCCGTGGGCGAGGTGAACGTGGTGACCAAAATGAAGGAAACCAATGCCATTATCGGCGGTGAGGGCAACGGCGGCATCATCTATCCCGAACTGCACTACGGCCGCGACTCATTGGTGGGCATTGCCTTGTTTTTGAGCCATCTGGCTAAGTCGGGCCTCACCATGAGCCGCCTGCGCAACTCCTACCCGAACTACTTCATCTCGAAAAATAAAATCGAGCTGACGCCCGACATCGACACCGACCAGGTGCTGGTGCAGATGCAGCAGCGCTACGCCAAGCAGCCGGTAAACACTATCGACGGCGTCAAAATCGAGTTTGGCAAGGAGTGGGTACACCTGCGCAAGTCCAACACCGAGCCCATCATTCGCATCTACGCCGAGTCGGATTCGAACGCTACGGCCGACCACCTGGCGCAGAAGATTATCGCCGACATTAAGGAAATCATCTCTAAATAAGCTATTAGCCTTTAGCTGCTAGCTGTTCGCTTTTCAAGCGTGACATTTGCAGAAGCCAACAGCTAGTAGCCAAAAGCCAATAGCTCAAAAACTATGCACGCCTATTTCGACAACGCCGCCACTACTCCCCTCGACCCCGAAGTGCTGGACGCCATGCTGCCTTATCTGAGCCAGCACTACGGCAACCCCAGCTCTTTGCACGGGCCGGGGCGGCAGGTGCGCTCGGCTATCGAAGTAGCGCGCAAGCAGGTAGCACAGCTCATCAATGCCGCGCCCAGCGAAGTTACCTTTACCTCGGGCGGCACCGAGGCCGACAACTACGCCATTTTTGGCAGCGTGCGCTCGCTGGGCCTGCGCCACGCCATCACCTCGCCGCTCGAGCACCACGCCGTGCTGCACCCTTTGCAGGCGCTGGCCAAAAGCGGCGAAACCGAGCTGACCTACCTGCGCCACGACGTGCAGGGCCGCCTCGACCTGGGACATTTGGACGAGCTACTGGCCGCCAGGTCGCGCACCTTCGTGAGCCTCATGCACGGCAATAACGAGCTGGGTAACCTCAATGATATTGAGGCGATTGGTGAAATTTGTGCGAAGCACGACGCCGTGTTTCACACCGATACGGTGCAGACGATGGGCCACTACCGCCACGACGTGCAGCAGCTCAAAAATCACTTCTTGGTGGGCTCGGCGCACAAGTTTCACGGCCCTAAGGGCGTGGGTTTTCTGTACCGGCGCGGTGGGGTAGAAGTGGAGCCGCTCATCCACGGCGGCTCGCAGGAGCGCAACGTGCGCTCGGGCACGGAAAACGTGTACGGCATCGTGGGCTTGGCCAAGGCGCTGGAAATTGCCTGCCGCGACATGGCCGCGCACCAGCAGCACGTGCAGGGCCTCAAAAACCGCTTTATCGAGCAGTTGCGCGCCGGTATCGACGACGTGCAGTTCAACGGCCTTTCGGCCGAAGCCGACCAAAGCCTCTACACGGTGCTGAGCGTGAGCTTGCCGCCCTCGCCGGTGAGCGAGATGCTGCTCTTTAGCCTTGATATCAGCAAGGTAGCCGCGTCGGGTGGTTCGGCGTGTACCAGCGGCGCTCAGGTGGGCTCGCACGTGCTGGAGGCCCTCGGGGCCGACGCCGCCCGGCCCACCGTGCGCCTGTCGATGAGCAAGATGAACACCGAAGCCGAGGTAGACTACGCCGCCGAGCAACTGGTGAAGCTCTACCAGCCGGTGCTGAAATAGCTGGGTCTGTATCGTAAGGTTTAGTGTGCCCACGGGCGACGAGCGCGCTGGAAGCCTGCGTTGGGCGCTACTATTGCGAGGCCTAACTCTTTCACCCGCGCCCGCCATGCCCGCTTCTGACAACCTCGGCCATAAAATCCTGAGCTTTTTCATTAAGGAAGAAAGCCTTTCGGGCAAGTCTGCCCCGGCCGAAACCAGCGCTGGCCCCGTGCCCAGCGCGCCGCCGCCCACTGGCGCGGTCGATGCCAAATTTGCCGAGCACTTCGCCACCGTGCTGGCCAAGAATAACCTGCCCGGCCCCGACTACTTCGAGTTTCGGGAGGCGCTGCGCAGCCTGAGCGCCCTGGGCCTGGGCGAAGACCAGCAGTACCAGGCCGCCTGGGCCAGCTTTAAAGCGCTGGGCGGCGCGCCCGACGTAGCCCAGCTCATGGGCACGGCCAACCAGTACCTCGCCATTCTGGGCAAAGACCGGGAGGCCTTCGGCCAAAGCGTGGAGGCCGCCATTGCCGAGCGTGTGGGCGGCTTGCAGCGCGAGCAGCAGCAGCTTCAGGCCGACTCCGAGGCCCTGACCCGCCAGCTGGCCGAGATTCAGCAAAAGCTGGCGTCTAACCAGGCGCGCCTGGCGGCCATCGGCGGCGAAGTCGCCGAGCAAAGCGGCCGGCTCAACCAAAACCGCCAGAACTACGAGGCAACCTACGGCTACTTCACTGGCCAAATCCGCGACGACCTAGCCAAGATTACGCGGTATTTAAAATAGCCGATATAGCTTTGAGCGCGGCGGCTGTAATGCGGGCCAATGCCTGGCGATAGATAAAGCGACTGTCCTTGCCGCGCCGCGCTCGCAAGAACGGTTCAATTCATTTTTTTCCTCATCAACCAACATGGCAACTCCTGATTTTTCGCAGCTAGGCGGGGCCACCGATGCCGAAAAGCGCTCTTTTTGGTCGCGGCCCGAGGGTATTCTGGGGCTGGTGGTGCTGGCCGGGCTGGCGGGTACCGGGCTATTCTACTTTAATGAGATTGTCAAATTTCTGATTGAGGTAGCGCGCAATACGCTGCACCTGGCCTTTTTGCTGGGGGCATTGGGCGTGCTGATTTTCCTGGTTACGAGCCGGGATATTCGCACGGGCGTCTTCTTTTTATTCAAAACGCTGATGCGCAAGCTCACGGGCATCGTCATTCAGCTCGACCCGATTGCGATTCTTAAAATCTACATCAGCGACCTCAAAAACAAGCGCCAGAAAATGCAGGGCCAGATTGATACCCTGGCCGGGCAACTGGTGAAGCTGAACAAGAAAATAGCCGACAACAACGCCGAAATCAAGCAAAAATTTGCCGAAGCCAACAAGGCCAGCACCATGCTCGACCGGCCCGGCATGAAGGAAACGGCCTCGCTGGCCACCATCGAAGGGGCGGGCTTGCAGGAGATGAACGAGAAGCTGCTGCCCTTGCAGCGCAACATCAAGATGGTGCTGGCTTTCATGGAAAAAGTCAACCAGAGCGCCGACTACATCATCAAGGAAACCGAGATAAAGGTGCGGCTTAAGGAAGCCGAATACAGGATTGTGAAGGAAAGCTCCAGCGCCCTGCGCACGGCGGTGAGCATCTTCAAGGGCGACCCCGACAAGAAGTTTTACTTCGACGAGTCGATGGAATACATCCAGGACGACATGAGCCAAAAACTCGGCGAAATGAAGC
>JAKONR010000325.1 GCA_022701825.1 Hymenobacteraceae bacterium
ACCCAGCACCTCATCAACGACGGCTTCGACCTGGGCATGGCCCACGACCCCTACAAGTCGTTTGTGTACACGAGCTACCAGGAAATGGCCACCAACGTGTCGCACCGCCGCGTGGGCCAGCTCGCCCGCACGGCCGGCGACGACCAGCTCTCCAAAATCTGCGGTATGATAGCGGGCGACGAAAACCGCCACGCCAAGGCCTACAAAACCTTTGTTTCCAAGATTTTTGAGCTCGACCCCAGCGAGATGATGATTGCCTTCGGGCACATGATGCGCAACAAGATTGTGATGCCTGCCCACTACATGCGCGAAATGGGCGTGGATATGGGCAAGACTTTTGGCCACTTCACCGATGCGGCCCAGCGCCTGGGCGTGTATACTAGCAACGACTACACCGAAATTCTGGATACGCTCATCGACGAGTGGGAAATTGCCAAGCGCACCGGCCTGACGGCCGCCGCCGAAAAAGAGCGCGATTACCTCATGGCCCTGCCCAACCGCCTGCGCCGCGTGAGCGACCGCATGCCCGTACCCAAGCTGGAATACCAGTTCAAATGGATTTCATAGCCGGGTTTTAGGCCTCCCCAAAAAGCGTCGGCTGCCCTGAGGCAGCCGACGCTTTTTTTACGTCCGTCATGCCGAACGCAGCGCAACGAAGCATTACAATATGTTTTGTGCTTCAATAGTTTACTCCTCCACCTTCACGCCTTTCCAAAAGGCGACGCGGCCCTTGATAGGCTCGGCTCTGGGGCTGGTTTCGGGGTAGTACCAGGCGGCGTCTTTGTTGAGGTCGCCATTCACGCGCAGCGAGTAGTAGCTGGCGCGCCCCTTCCAGGGGCAGGTAGTGTGGGCGATGCTGTCCTCAAAAAACTCTTTTTTGAGGGAGTCGGCGGGGAAATAGTGGTTATTTTCGACCACTACGGTGTCGTCGCTCTCGGCTACGACCGTGTTGTTCCAAATGGCTTTCATAGGAGTGCGCGGGAAGCTTTAGCTTGCCGTTTTAAAATTTAGCAGCGGTTCAGTCAAGCAGTTATCCGGCAAGCTAAAGCTTACCGCACACATTTGAACATTGCCGCCGCCAGGCTTGTTTTCCTGGCCTCTACGATACGTAAATATTATGGCTCTCGGCGTCCGCTTTCGTGATTTTGTGCCCGATGAAAACTCGGGCGATAAAGGGTTTGAGCAGTTGCTCAAGCTATTTATGCAACTGATTACCATCACCAGCGGTGATGTAGGCGAGGCCCTGCAATGGCTCAACGAGCTCGATAAGCAGTACGGCCTCACCGACGATGACTACGGCATGGGCAATTTTATCGAAGACCTCAAAAAGAAGGGCTACATCGATGAGAACGAGCAGGAGCGGGGCGAGCTGAAAATTACGCCCAAAACCGAGCAGAAAATCCGCAAGTCGGCGCTTGAAGAGATTTTTGGCAAGCTTAAAAAGAGCAGCACCGGCAACCACCACACGCCCCAAACCGGGCAGGGCGACGAGCAAAGCACCGACCTGCGCGAGTTTCGCTTCGGCGACTCGCTCGAGCAGATTCAGATGACCGAGTCCATCCGCAATGCCCAGCTCAACCACGGCATGGACGGCGACGGCTTTATGCTGACCGAGGGCGACCTTGAAGTGCGCGAAAATGAGCACAAGTCGCAGACCAGCACGGTGCTGATGATTGATATTTCGCACTCGATGATACTCTACGGCGAAGACCGCATCACGCCCGCCAAAAAGGTGGCCATGGCGCTGGCCGAGCTCGTGAAGCAGAAGTACCCCAAGGATACGCTCGACGTAATCGTGTTCGGCAACGACGCCTGGCAGATTGAGGTCAAGGACCTGCCCTACCTGCAAGTAGGCCCCTACCACACCAACACCGTGGCCGGCCTGGAGCTGGCGATGGACCTGCTGCGCAAGCGTAAGACGCCTAACAAGCAGATATTTATGATAACCGACGGCAAGCCGACTTGCCTGAAGGAGCCGGGCGGCTACTACAAAAACTCGTTTGGCCTCGACCGCAAGGTGGTGAACAAAACCCTGAACCTGGCCGCCGCCGCCCGCCGCATCAAGATTCCGATTACGACTTTCATGATTACCTCCGACCCGTATTTGCAGAAGTTCGTGGAGGAGTTTACGGAGGTGAACCAAGGCAAGGCCTACTACTCGGGCCTGAAAGGGCTGGGCCACCTGGTATTTGAAGACTACAAGAAAAATCGGCGCAAATCGCTGTAGTGCAGTGGCGTGAGTCTCATGAGTTGCGCTGCTGCCAGCCAGAAAAAAGGCGGTTTCCTAGGTGGGAAGCCGCCTTTTTTCTGGCTGGGGTACTAGTAGGCAGCAGGTTATTTTGAGAGCTTTTCCAGCCGCTGCTTTTCGCGCTCGCTCAGGCTTTCAAGGCCTTTTTGGTTGATTTTGTCCAGCAATTGGTCGAGGTCGTTTTCGCGCTGCTTTTGCTGAATTTTATAGCGGTCGTCCACCGTTTGGTAGCTGGGCTCGGTAGAAAAGAAAGTGCCTAGTACCAGGCCCTCCGGCCGCTTGAAGAGTAGGTAGAAGAAACCCAGCGCGGGCACCAAAATAGCGGCAATAGCCACGTAATTCGTGCGCAGCAGCTCGGGCTGCAAGGCCACGACGATGGCCAGGCCCGCTAGCCCGCCGGCCAGGTGCGCGTCGTGCCCGATGTTGTCGCGCCGGGCCGTGATACCGATGGCGGAAACGACTACGTAGAGCAGGCCATAAAGCCAGCCGGGCAGGAAGACGCCCAGCAGGCCCAAACTCATGCCCGGATAAAGCGCGATGGCGGCGAACACCAGCCCACTCATGGCCCCCGACGCCCCCACGGCCGAATAATCGGCTTCGTCGCGGTGCAAAAACAGCGAGAATAAATTGCCGCCCACCAGGCTGCCCGCGTAGATGAGCAGAAAGTTGCCGTAGCCTACCTCGTACTCTACGCTACTGCTGAAGTAGTAGAACGTGAGCGCATTGAGTAGCAAATGCCACCAGCCAGTGTGCAAAAAGCCGGACGTAACCAGCCGGTAGTACTGCCGCCCGTAGCGAATGTCGCGGACCCGAAAAATGTAGCGGTCGAAGTAAGCCGGATTTTTGAAGCCCTGGTAGGAGGCGATAAACGTGACGGCCAGAAGAAGCAAGCCAATGATACCAAAATCGGGCATACGGAAAAAAGCTAACGGCTGGAAGGTGCCCGCGGTAAGCAACTGATAATGTTGCCCGGTGGGCCGCATTTGGGCGGTGTGAATATTCGCGCAAGCTAATGCCGCTGCTCGCCGTTTGACAAGGCCGCGTCGCCAAAAAGTTGCGAAAAATGGAAATAAATAGGGTAGCCTCGCGGGCGAAATAAGGGCCTGAGCCAATGCGCCTAACCAGCGCTAGCAAGGGGCTTACCACGTGCTGGCCCAGTGGGCTTTTGGCAGGGCAGGCGAGGCTTGGATGGCCCCGGGGCACGGCGGGCTGCTCGGCCCGGTACCTACGGCGCGGCCGGCGGCCGCTGGCCGCTAGACGCTGCGGTAGCAGGCGAATTTGGCCAGGGCCGGCGGCAGGCAGCAGGCCACTGGCAAGGTGGTTTGGTTAAATACAAAATAATCACTTTATATTTATAGGAATAATTTCATTTGTTTCCGCCCGTAATGAGAAATTTACCTCTTCCCACTCAGCTAGGTATTTTGCTGGCTGCCGTTATCGGGATTTATGTGGCGGTGCTCGTCTTGGATGGCCGCCCCGAATCGGCCACCGCTATGATGGCCAGGGTGGTGCCGGCCAGCCTGAAAAAGACGGCGGCGGCAGCCACTCCGGCGGTTACTGCCGCGGCGGCTACGGCAGCGCCCAACCGAGCTGCCTTCGCCTACGTGCCACCCAAGCCGGTAGCTGGCCGGCTGCGCGGGGTGGTAGAGCTGGGGGCCAGCGGCTTCAATTCCTTTATCGTGCGCACCGATGCCCAGCGCAATTGGGAGCTGCAAAAAGCGGAGTTTGATAATAGCCTGATAATGGAGAATATGGCTTCTGAGGAAGACATTCGGCGGGGGCTGCGCGCCTACATCGCCAACATGCTGGACTATGGCGTATCGGGCAAGGATATCCATTTTGTGGTGAGCTCGGGGGCCCTGCAGGTAGTGGCAACCCACCGCATTGCCAAAGAGCTGACGCGCATGGGCTACGTGGTGAACCGCATGACGCCCGCAAAAGAAGCGGCCCTGGGCCTGCGCGTAGCGCTGCCGCCGCCCTTCGCCGACAAGGCGTTTGTGGTAGACATGGGCTCGGGCGGCACCGAACTATCGTGGCTGGCCGCTGGCCAGCCGCAGTCGGCCAATACCTACGGCTCGAAGTATTTTGAGTACGGCATCGCCGATGCTGCCGTGGCCAGCCAGGTAAAGGCCAAGGCGCGGCAAGTGCCCGCCCACCTCCGCCAAACCTGCTTCATCATCGGCGGCGTGCCCTACGAAATGGCCAAGCAGGTGCGCCAGGGCCAGGAGCGCTACACCGTGCTCAGCGCCCCCGCCGCGTACCAATTTGATAAAGCCAAAACTAAGGCGGGGCTGGTTATCTACCGGGCCTTGGCCGAAGCTACTGGCTGCAAGCAGTTTGTATTTGACTGGGATGCCAACTTTACGATTGGCTACCTGCTGTCGCTGCCCCAGTAGCCGCCACCCCCCGGCCAGCCCCCAAACTCCGTCGCGGCCGGCTGAACCTCGGGCCGCCTTAGCGGGTTTAAGTCAGTGATGACACACGACGCTATTCGCACCCTGGGCCAGCTGCGCGCCAGTGGCTACAAACCCCGCTCCGTAAAAGAGGAACTGCGGGATAATCTCATCTCTAAACTTCGTAATAAAGAGGACGTATTTCCCGGCATTTTCGGCTACGAGGAAACGGTGATTCCCGAGCTGCAACGCGCCATCCTGGCCGGGCACCACATCAACTTGCTGGGCTTGCGCGGGCAGGCCAAAACCCGCATCGCGCGCCTGCTCATCAATTTGCTCGACGAGTACGTGCCGGTGGTCGAAGGCTCGGAGCTGAACGACGACCCGCTGCAGCCGCTGTCGGTGTTTGCCCGCAACCTCATTGCCGAAAAAGGCGACGACACGCCCGTGGCCTGGTGGCCCCGCCTCGACCGCTACACCGAGAAGCTGGCCACGCCCGACGTATCGGTGGCCGACCTCATCGGCGACGCCGACCCCATCAAGGCCGCCACGCTCAAGCTGCC
>JAKONR010000327.1 GCA_022701825.1 Hymenobacteraceae bacterium
GCCAGCAGGTGGCCGACGCGCTGCTCAAGCAAGCCCAGGAGCAAGGCAAGCTCATCATCAAGGACAGCATCGCCGATGCCTTCCTGCAACAGATTTTGCTGCGCCCGGCCGAGTACTCGGTTATCGCTACGCTGAACCTGAACGGCGACTACATCTCCGACGCGCTCGCGGCCATCGTGGGCGGCATCGGCATCGCGCCGGGGGCCAACATCAACTACCTCACCGGCCACGCCATCTTTGAGGCGACCCACGGCACCGCGCCCAAGTACGCCAACCAGGACAAGGTGAACCCCGGCTCGGTTATCCTCTCGGGCGTGATGATGCTGGAGTACCTGGGCTGGAAAGAAGCCGCCGCCCTCATCACCAAGGGCCTCGAAGCCGCCATCCAGAGCAAGCACGTCACCTACGACTTCGAGCGCCTGATGGACGGCGCTACCCTGCTCAAAACGAGCGAGTTTGGCGAGGAAATTATCAAGAATATGTAGCAGCTTGGCAGTCGCCAATCCACGAAAAACCCCCGCGTTGGCTGTAAGGCCGGCGCGGGGGTTTTGGTTTATGCTAGTCTAAGGCTGCTTAACCAAGCATCTTTTAGTTAATTGCATAAGATGTAGCCGGTTATATCGTCATCCTTGACAGAATATTGCTACAAAGCGCACTTCGCTAAAATGGAGCGACGAGAATTTCTCACTGCCCGATTTTTACCTTAATCCTTCTGAGTAGCTTTGCTTGTTCAAATCACAAGCAATGAAAAGAAACTTACTTATTTTAGGCAGCCTATTAGCCTTGGGGCATTTTGCCCAGGCCCAACGAGCTTATGTGTTGGTAGTGCCCGTGCAGCGACGGGTGATGCAGTACGGGGTTTTTGGCTCGTTCCAATCCTCCTGGCTCACGGCTAGTAACTCCAACTACTACACTTTCAAGAGCAATGGGGGAAATACCGGCGTGGGGGGCGGCGTGTACATGGATATGTTTTTCACCCCCCACACAGCCTTTCATATTGGGCTGAACACGGCATCTCGGGGCGGAAAGTTTGCGGCTACCTACGTAGGCGTGCCCGTAGGTAGCACCCCGGCGGCTACTATCAACAGCTCTTACGACCTGAAGCTACGCTATTTCTACCTGCCATTGGGACTGAAGTTTTACACTGGCACCGTGGATGCGCCCCTGCGCTTCTACGTACAGGGCCTGCTATCAGCTGGTTTTCTGATGGGAGCCACCAATTACGGTAGCGAAACTACCAGCTATACCAAGCAGTACAGCACCGGTCCACGTGTATTCACCTATCGCTATGATAAGCACGTGGAGCTACTGGATGTGGATGCCTCGCTGGGGCTGGGCGCGCAACTGCGGCTAAGGCCTAAATTGGATGCCTTTGCCTCGGTGCGCTACTGCGCGGGCCTCATCAGTGCCCAGCACGAAGCCATTTCCGATGCAGTAGAATTCAATGGCAAGAACGATTCTTATCCGCTTCATAATCGTAGCGTTAGTGTCGAAGCAGGGGTAGTTTTTGTGCCTTACCGAGGCAAAAGCGTCACTACTCCTCCGGCGCAGCCTGAAACAAGCCCCGTCCGTTCGGCTTTTCGACGGGAGCCGACATATTCGCTGGCGCAGCACTAAAGGCCGCCCAAAGCAGTTGAATAGTGGCCTGGGTATAGCTATCAGACCTTTTTTTAGTCTGCTACAAAAGTGTCGGCCTGGCAGCGTTAGTAGCCCCGCATCTGATTTCCTCAGGTCGGGGCTACTTCTTTTTTACAGCGGCTTTTCGCTTCACTTAGCGCCTGGTGGCCAGCTCGGGCGACAGGCAGGTTGATAACGCCGTAGTTGAGGCCGGTCCAGAACTCCGAGCGGTCAAGGTCGATGAAGATGGCGTCGTCGGCTTCGATGGCGCGGTAGCCGTCAGTGAGTAGGCAGTCTTCCACATCGTTGACGCTGGCGAAGGCGAGCACCGAAATAGCGTCTAGCTGGCTGCCTTCGGGGTCGGGCTGCTGCGCCGAGCCGATGTTGTGCAGTTGGGCGTAGCGGCCTGCACTGCGGACGAATTGAATGAAGATTATCGGTGGCGGGGCTGCTGGCGGGCGGTGATAAGCAAGCGGCTTCGTTGTAGGATATTCAAGCATTAGAGGAAAAAAGGCGAACAGTAAATGCTTAAGCCATAACGACTGCCTGAATATGACCGAGCCCGGCTTTTCGCCACGCGACAGAACAGTGCCCCCACCAAAAAAAGCATTTAGCCGCCGAAGTGGTTTAGCTACTCACGGCCGCAGCAGGCGGCCGCTACCACCTACCTAAACGCTTCTTTAGATGAATATTGGAATCATTGGCGCGGGCCAAATCGGCAGCGCGCTGGCCGGGCGGCTCACCAGCCTCGGCCACTCGGTAAAAATCGCCAACTCGCGCGGCCCCGAAACCCTGGGCGACGTGGCCCAAAAAACCGGTGCTACTCCCGCCACCGCCCGCGAGGCCGCGCAGTACGGCGAGCTGCTCGTGGTTACCATTCCGCTCAAAAACATCCCCGACCTGCCCAAAGACCTGTTTGAGGGCGTGGCCGCCGACGTGCCGGTTATCGACACCAGCAACTACTACCCCATGCTGCGCGACGGCAGCATTCGGGAGCTGGAAACCGGCTCGCTGACTGAAAGTGAGTGGGTGCAGCAGCACCTGGGCCGCCCGGTGGTGAAGGTGTTCAACAACATCCTGGCCGAGCACCTCGAAAAAAACGGCCAGCCCGTGGGCGCACCCGGCCGCATCGGCCTGCCCGTGGCCGCCGACGACGAGGCCGCCAAGCGCAAGGTGATGGACTTGGTGGAGCAGCTCGGCTTCGACGCCGTGGAGGGTGGCACGCTGCACGAGTCGTGGCGGCAGCAGCCCGGCACCGCCATCTACTGCACCGACTGGCCCGAAGCCGAGATGCGCGAGTACCTGCGCAGCCTCGGCCACGAGCGCACCGAGGAGCAGCACTCGCAGTTTTTGGCCAACCACGCCGAGCAGGAAAAACAAATGGAGGCGCAGGGCATTAAGCTGAAGTAGCCCGTTTAGCAACTTATTTTAATGTAACGACGAGCCGTGGCTACTGCTGCGGCTCGTCGTATTTACGAAGTTTTTTGAGGTAGCCAAAAACGTAGTCTGCGCCCCGGTCGCTGGCAGCATTATTCGAAGAAAGCTGCCCTCTGCAAACGCTCGCATTTTTTACTTTCCTCAGAAAACAGTTTCCCATTTAGTGCGCCGCTAGCCCACCTAGCCCTACGGCCCAGGTAGGCTGGCCCGCGCCGGCGTGCTAGCTTGCAGCACACAAGACTCGTTTTCATTTCCCCACCACGCGCATGAGCAAAATCAAGGTAGCCAATCCCGTCGTAGAACTCGACGGCGACGAGATGACCCGCATCATCTGGAAATTCATTAAGGACAAGCTGATTACGCCGTACCTAGAGCTTGACATCAAGTACTACGACCTCGGCATCGAGTACCGCGACCAAACCAACGACCAGGTCACCATCGACTCGGCCAACGCCATTAAGCAGTACGGCGTGGGCATCAAGTGCGCCACCATCACCCCCGACGAGGAGCGCGTGGCCGAATTTGGCCTCAAGCAAATGTGGAAGTCGCCCAACGGCACCATCCGCAACATCCTCGACGGCACCGTGTTCCGCGAGCCCATCGTGATGAGCAACGTGCCCCGCCTGGTGCCCAACTGGACGGCCCCCATCTGCATCGGCCGCCACGCTTTCGGCGACCAGTACCGCGCCACCGACTTCGTAACCAAAGGCAAGGGCAAGCTCACCGTCACCTTCCAGCCCGAAGACGGCGGCGAAACGCAGTCGTTTGAGGTCTACAACTTCAAGGGCGACGGCGTGGCCCTAGCCATGTACAACACCGACGAAAGCATCCGGGGCTTTGCCCACGCCTGCTTCAACCAGGCCCTGATGAAGGGCTGGCCGCTGTACCTGAGCACCAAAAACACTATCCTGAAAAAGTACGATGGCCGCTTCAAGGACATCTTCCAGGAGATTTACGAAGCCGACTACCTGGCCAAGTTCAAGGAAGCCGGCATCACCTACGAGCACCGCCTGATTGACGACATGGTAGCCTCGGCCCTCAAATGGAACGGCAACTTCGTGTGGGCCTGCAAAAACTACGACGGCGACGTGCAGAGCGACACCGTAGCCCAGGGTTTCGGCTCGCTGGGCCTGATGACCAGCACGCTGGTAACGCCCGACGGCACCGTGATGGAGGCCGAAGCCGCCCACGGCACCGTGACGCGCCACTACCGCGACCACCAGAAAGGCAAGCCGACTTCGACCAACCCGATTGCGTCGATTTTTGCCTGGACGCGCGGCCTGGAGTTCCGTGGCAAGCTCGATGGCAACCAGGAGCTCATCGACTTCTGCCACGCGCTGGAGCAGGTGTGCATCGAAACCGTAGAAAGCGGCAAAATGACTAAAGACCTGGCCGTCTGCATCCACGGCAACAAGGTGGAGCACGGCCGCGACTACCTCTACACCGAGGAATTCTTGGAGGCGCTGGACGAGAATTTGAAGAAGAAGCTGGGCAAGTAAGCTTGGATTTTCTTGAGTAAAAAAGCCCTTCCGGTCGCTGACCGGAAGGGCTTTTTCGTTGATGTGTCATGCTCATCTGGCGGCCACGCGGTGAAGCATCTCTACCGCTTTAGCCAAGCCATACAACGGTGTGGTAGAGATGCTTCGCTTTGCTCAGCATGACCCGTTTTTACATTGCTACCTGTCCAACAACAAATCTACTTGCTCAGCACGGCCGTGCCGCCGCTGTCGGGCAGCGGCGTGAAGCTGATGCCCTCGGCCCGGCAAAACTCTACCACGGCCCGGTGCGCGCCCTTGTACTCGTCGTTGTTGAAGTCGTGCACGAAAATATAGCCGCCCGCCGACAGCCGCGGGTAGAAAAACCGCAGCCCCTCCAGAATGGGGTCGTAGAGGTCGGCATCGAGGCTCACGAAGCAAAACGTGTCCTCCACGCCCTGGGCCGTGGCCGGAAAAAACCCTTTGCGCACGATGCACTGCTGCGGAAACGGCATCTTGCTGAGCACCATTTCCACGCTGGTATCGGCAAAGTTTTGCTCGCCCGTCGAAAAGCCGCTCGCCTTTTCGGTGGCCACGTCCTGGCCGTCGAACCCAGCGAAGGTGTCGAACAAATAGAGCCGGCGGTCGGCAAAGAGCTGGTTGAGGCGCTTGGCAAAATCGCCCCGGTACACGCCCAGCTCAGCCACGTTGCCGGGCACGGCTTTTTGGCTGATTTCCTGAAAGCACAGCCCCAGCGTGGCGTAGCGCACGTAGTCGAGGTTGATGGGCAGCGGCGCCGGCTCCGTCTTGTAATCCAGCGACTTAGTAACGTACAGCCCCTTAGCCGAAAGGGTGGTGGCCAGCTTTTGAAACAGAAATCGGGCGACGCTCATAAACTACAATATCAGGCACTAGCCTTCGCTGGCCAGCCGCGAATGGCTTGGCAACGGCGCCCTGCGAACATAACAGCGCACGACTAGCGCCGTGAATTTAGGGGGCGGGGCGGCTTTTTGGCTTTGCGGCCGCCCACCGGCGGCCGGCTACGGGCGCTTGGGGCAGCCCTGGACCGGCTATTTTTGCCCGGTATTTCCTCCCAATACTATGGCCTTTACTACTCCCAGCGACGACCACCTGCGCTACCCCATCGGCCGGCCGCAGCTGCCCACCACCCCGCTCATGCCCGCCGAGCGCGCCGTTTACATCCAGCAAATCGCCGAGCTGCCCGCGCAGCTCGCGGCCGCCGCCGAGCGCCTGGGCGAGGAGCGCCTGCGCCTCCCCTACCGCCCCGGCGGCTGGACGGGCCGGCAGGTAATTCATCACCTAGCCGACTCGCACCTCAACAGCCACTGCCGCTTTCGCCTGGCCCTCACCGAAGACAACCCCACCATCCGGCCCTACGACGAAGCCACCTGGGCCGAGCTGCCCGATGCCACCACGGCGCCGGTAGCCGCGTCGCTGGCGCTGCTGCAGGGCCTGCACAGCCGCTGGGTGCTGCTGCTGCGCCATCTCAGCGAGGCGCAATGGCAGCGCACGTTCTACCATCCCGAAAACAAGCGCACCTCGACCCTCGACCAAACGCTGGCGCTCTACGCCTGGCACGGGCGGCACCATTTGGGGCATCTGGAATTGTTAAATACTGTTGCGCGGACTTTGTAGTCCGCGTTTGGTTATGAGTAGACGCGGACTACAAAGTCCGCGCAACATTGCTTTTTTATCCCTATGTCTACTCCCACCGACGACCTGCGCTTCCCCATTGGCCGGGTGCAGCTGCCCACCGCGCCCCTCACGGCGGCCGAGCGCGCCGTTTACATTCAGCAGATTGCCGACCTGCCCGCGCAACTAACGGCGGCCGCCCGCCAGGCGAGCGGCGAGCGCTTGCAGCTCCCTTACCGCCCCGACGGCTGGACCGGCCGCCAGGTCATTCACCACCTGGCCGATACGCACGTCAACCTCTACAGCCGCTTCCGGCTGGCCCTCACCGAGGACAACCCCACCGTGCGGCCCTTCGATGAGGCGGCTTGGGCCGCGCTGCCCGACGTGGCGGCTACGCCCATTCCGGTGTCGCTGGCCCTGCTCGACAGCCTGCACCAGCGCTGGGTGGTGCTGCTCCAGCACATCACCGACGCGCAGTGGCAGCGCACCTTCTACCACCCGCGCTACGACACCACGAGTACTCTCGACCAGGCCCTGGTGCAGTACGCCTGGCACGGGCGGCACCACCTGGGGCACCTGCGGCTGCTGGCCCAGTAGCCCACAAAAAAGCCTCCTAACTTGCATAGTCAGGAGGCTTTTTTACGAGCCAAAATCGGCTCTTATTTCTTGCTTACCGGCCGCACCAAGCTGTTGCCTTTGCCGTAGCGGCGCAGGCTCTTTTCGGCCTCGGGGTTGAGTTGAGCGGCTTTTTCGAGGTCGCGGCGGGCTTCCTTCATGCGGTCGAAGCTGGCGTAGCTGATGCCCCGGTACTCGATGGCGTCGGCGTAGAGCGAGTCGAGGGCGATGGCGCGGGTGAAGTCCGACACGGCGGGCTTGTACTGGTACATCTGCATCTTAGCCACGCCCCGGCCAAAAAAGGCCTCTTTGTCGTCGGCGCGGTACTTGAGCGCGCCGCTAAAGTCAGTCGCGGCCGCTTTGTACTGCTTCATCATCAGCTCGTTTACCGCCTTGTTGTAGTACAGGTCGGGGTTGTTGCGCTGCAGGCGCAGCGCGGCGGTGTAGTCGGGCGCGGCGTCCTTATAGTTCTTGAGGTTAGAGTTGGCCTTGGCACGCTCGAGCAGGGCGCGGGGGTTTTTGGGGTTGGTGCGCAGCGATACGTTGGCGCGGGCCAGCTGGTAGCGATAGTCGGTGGCAGTGAGCTTCTTATCGGCAGCGCGGGCAGCCGAGGCTTCAGCGGCCGAAGGCGCATTGGGGTCGGCCGTGGCGTCGGTGGCCTCCGCAGCAGGCGTATCGAGGCTGGCTACCGATACCGAGCCATCGGTGGCGGCCGCGCTGGCAGTGGCAGTTTCGGCGACGGGCGCGGTAGCCGGGGCAATGGGCACGGCTACGGTGCTGGTGGGGCGTTCTTTTTCGGTAGTGGCAGTGGCGCAACTAGTTACGAGAACTAGTCCAGCCAAAGCCAAAGGTGATAAATAAGGAAAAAATGATTTCATCGACGTAAATAAAAAGGTATGAATGATTGCAGTGGTAAAAATAAGCGGTACTGCTGTCGTGGTAAAATAAAAGCCAGCGCCTTTTACGGCAAAAGCCCGAACGGTGGTTGCCGGCTCATTGTTAACAGCTAGTTGGCTGGGCCGCCGGCGGTGCCCCTGGTGGCGACCGGGGCTAGTACCCGCGCCGCCGCCGGGCCTATCTTTGCGAGGCCGGCCCGGCCGGCTGTTATTTTTCCGTTTATTTCCCGCACGTTTTTCTCATGGCATTGCAATTTGACCTGGTAGTAATTGGCTCAGGGCCTGGTGGCTACGTGGCCGCCATTCGCGCCTCGCAGCTGGGCCTGAAAGTGGGCGTCATCGAGCGCGAGAGCCTGGGCGGCATCTGCCTCAACTGGGGCTGTATCCCGACCAAAGCCCTACTCAAAACCGCCCAGGTGTACGAGTACCTCCAGCACGCCCAGGACTACGGCCTGACCGTGAAAGAGGCCGGCTTCGACTTCGCGGCCGTTATCAAGCGCAGCCGCGGCGTGGCCGATGGCATGAGCAAAGGCATCAATTTCCTGTTCAAAAAGAACAAGATTGAAACCGTAATGGGCACCGGCAAGCTGCTGGCGCCCGGCAAAGTGGAAGTAACCCGCGCCGACGGCACCAAAGAAACCGTGGAGGCCAAAAGCATCATCCTGGCCACCGGCGCCCGCGCCCGCCAGCTGCCCACGCTGCCCATCGATGATGTAAAAATCATCGGCTACCGCAAGGCCATGACCCCCGACGCCCTGCCCAAGCGCATGGTTATCGTGGGCTCGGGCGCCATCGGCGTCGAGTTTGCCTACTTCTACCGCTCCATGGGCACCGAAGTCACCATCGTGGAGTTCCTGCCACGCATCGTACCGGTCGAGGATGAGGAGGTGTCGCGCCAGATGGAGAAATCGTACAAGAAGCTGGGCATCAACATCCTCACCAACGCCGAAGTAACTAAAGTGGACACCAGCGGCGCGGGCTGCAACGTGTTTATCAAAACGGCCAAGGGCGAAGAGCAGATTGCCTGCGACGTGGTGCTGAGCGCCGTGGGCGTGCAAACCAACATCGAAAACATCGGCCTCGAAGAGCTGGGCATCAAAACCGAGCGTGGCCGCGTGCTGGTCGATGACTTCTACCAGACCAACGTGCCCGGCATTTTTGCCATCGGCGACATCATTCCCGGCCCGGCGCTGGCGCACGTGGCCTCGGCCGAAGGCATTATTTGCGTGGAGAAAATCACGGGCCACCACCCTGAGCCGCTCAACTACACCAACATCCCCGGCTGCACCTACGCCCAGCCCGAAATCGCCTCCGTAGGCTACACCGAGGCCGAGGCCAAGGCCAAAGGCTACGAGGTGAAAGTGGGCAAGTTCCCCTTCTCGGCCTCGGGCAAAGCCTCGGCCGCCGGCGTGAAGGACGGCTTCGTAAAAGTGATTTTTGACGCCAAG
>JAKONR010000329.1 GCA_022701825.1 Hymenobacteraceae bacterium
CCAACATCGACCTCAAAAAGCACAGCACGCTGCCCTTCGCCAGCACGCTCTGCGGCTCGTGCACCGACGTGTGCCCCGTCAAAATCGACATTCACACGCAGTTGTATAAGTGGCGGCAAATTGTGTCGGAGGCCAACCATTTGCCTACGGCTAAAAAAATCGGGCTGAAGTTTATGGGCCGGCTGCTGGCTAGCCCGGCGGCCTTCAAAGCCAGCGGCGCGCTGGGCCGCCGCGCCCTGCGCCTGCTCCCCTACGGCCTCACCCACAACAAAACGGTGAACGCCTGGGCCATCGCCCGCGAGCTGCCCGAGCCGCCCAAGCAAAGCTTCCGCGAGTGGTTTGCCCAAAACCAACCCAAGTCCAACGCATGAGCAGCTCCCGCGAACGCATTTTGGCCGCCGCCCGCGCCAACAAGCCCGATGAAACGGTGCTGCCCACCGTGCCCGACTTTTGGGGCGACGACTCGCTCGACCGCTTCGGCACGGTGCTAGCTAGCATCGGCGGCGAGGTGGCGCGGCTAGAGTCTTTAGACGCTTTGGAAGCGACCGTGCACAAGCTCTGGCCCACGGCCAAGCTCATCGCCTCACCCCTCTTCCCGCCAACGATTAAGATTGACGCCAGCACGCCCACCGATGTGCTGGCCGACGTGGACCTGGCCGTGCTACCCGTCGAAATCGGCGTGGCCGAAAACGGGGCCGTGTGGCTGCCCGAAGCTAACATGCTGCACCGCGCCCTCCCCACCGTGACGCAACACCTGGCCCTAGTGCTCGACCATCGCCACCTCGTAGCCACCATGCACCAGGCCTACGCGCAATTGCCCGACGGGCCGGGCGGCTACGGCATGTTCGTCGCCGGGCCGTCTAAGACGGCTGATATTGAGCAGTCGCTGGTGATTGGGGCGCACGGGGCGCGGAGTTTAGTAGTGCTGGTTTATTGATTCAGCGTAGCTTGGACTTTGTAGTCCGAGCGCTCGCGCAGCGAGCATCTACGTCAGATAAGTTATTAAAAAACCAAGCAAACGCAGATGCGAGCTGCGCTCGCGCTCGGACTACAAAGTCCAAGCTACACAAAAAAAGAGGCCGCTCCCAGGGGAAGCGGCTTCTTTGTGTTTATCCACTTTTCAGTACTTGGGGCTCAAAGCATGACTTTTGAGCTATGCTGCACGGCCAACGGCTTGTCGTCCTGGGCCATAATAGTTACATTTTTAATCGTCCAATCTTTAGCGTAGCTGAGGTTGCCAGCGGTGGCGGCCGTCATCGTTAAGTTGTCGAGGGTTATGTTTTCGAGCAGGGAATTGGCTTGGCCAGCGGCCAAAATACCGGTTTTGGCACGCTGCACCCGCACGTTGCTGATGGTCACGTTGCGAAAGTGCGGCAGGCCCTGCGCAGGGTCTACTTTGGTCAGCATGGCTTTCCAGTGAGCCGGGAGCGTGGCCTCGGGGTAGCCCGCCGGCAGCGTAGAATAGCTGTAGGCCGGGTTCCAATTGGTGGTGAACTGGATGGCGGCGCCTACGTCCTCCATCTCAATGTTATCGACCTTGATATCCTCCACCGTGCCCCCGCGCGTGAGGGCCGACTTGAA
Source organism: Hymenobacteraceae bacterium (assembly GCA_022701825.1). Lineage (GTDB taxonomy): Bacteria > Bacteroidota > Bacteroidia > Cytophagales > Hymenobacteraceae > Hymenobacter. The sequence goes on from JAKONR010000329.1 coordinate 1,582, forward strand.
GTTGATGCCCACCTTAGTGCCCTTGGCTTTGAGGTTGCGGGCAATGACGTGGCGGATGCCGCCCGAAGTCTCGGAGCCGCAGGTGAAGAGGCCGCCGCCCGCCCCGGCCACGCAGTTTTGAATCACGATATACTCCGCCGGCCGGTTCACGCGCAGGCCATCGGCATCGCGGCCGGCTTTCAGGCAGAAGTTGTCGTCGTTGCAGTCGATATCGGCGTTTTGCACCAGCACGTAGCTGCTCGAATCGATGTCGATGCCATCGGTGCTGGGGCCGTGGCCGCCCACGTTGTTGCGCACCGTGATGCCATCGACCGTGACGTTTTTCGAGTACAGCACGTGCACCGTCCAGAAGCCCGCGCGCTGAAGCGTCACGCCTTTCACGGTTACGTTGCTCGCATTGGCCATCACCAGCAGGCGCGGGCGCTTGGCATCGTAGTCTACTATCCAGCGCAAGCCCTTGGCTTCGTACTCTTTGCGCAGCGCCCAGTAGCTGTCCCAAAAAGGCTTGCCCTGGCCATCCACGGTGCCTTCGCCGGTGATGGCGACGTTGTCCTGGTCGAGAATGTTGAGCAGGGCGGCGGGCCACACCATTTCGATGCCGGCCACGCGGGTCATGCGGTCGGGGTAGTCCTTGAGGTCCTGGCTGCCGAGCAGGGTCACGCCCTTGTCAAGGTGCAGCTCCACGCCTTTTTTCAGAAACAGCGCGCCGGTGAGGTACTGGCCGGGGGCCAGCGTCACCACGCCGCCTTTCTGGGCTGCCGCGTCAATGGCCTTTTGCAGGGCCTGCGTGTTCAGGGTTTTGCCATCGCCCACGGCACCGTACCGAGCGGCGGCAAAGGTCGCCTTGCCCAGCGGCACCGTCTTGGCCCCCACCTGCCGCACCCAATCGGGGTCGGCGGCCGGGCGCACAAAGGCGCTGATGGCCAGCAAAGCTAGCGGCAGAAGGCGGGTGGGATGGAAAGTCATGAAGGGCAAAATCAAACCCGGCGAAGGGGTTGATAGATGGCTTCAAAGTTGAGCAAAAAGTGATGACCCACTTACCCGCACTCACCTGCTAACTAAGAAAAATTGGAGCTTGCGTGAAAAGTCATCTGCTCTGGCGAGCGCAACGCAACAATCGCACCCGAGCGGCATCGCTCAACCGGTGCGATTGCTGCATTGCGCTCGCCAAGACAAACGCTTTCCGCGTTACTGCGGGCCGCCCGCCTGCACGGGCGTCAGCGTTACCGGGCCGATAAGGCCCGACTCGATGGGCGACCACTTGGCGGCGGTGAAGAGGCCGTCGTCGCCGCGGTTTTCCTTGAGCCGGGCGGCCATGTTCACGTTGTAGAATTTCTTCCACTCCTGGCCGGTGCGGTCCATGTCGCTGATGCGGTTGGCCATGCCATTGCTAACGCTGAGCGTGAGCATATTCACGCTTTGCAGCTGGCTTTTAGGCACGTATAGCTGGTAGGTTGGTCCTAAGAGCGTACCTATTTCCTGACCATTGAGCTGCACGCGAGCACTCTGCGCCACGCGGCCCAGGTCGAGCACGTAGCCAGTGGCCGGGCCGCTGGGCTGGGCAAACGTGGTGCTGTACGTGGCCGTGCCAGCAAATTTTTGCCCAGCTTCCCCAGCCAGCTTAGTCCACGAGTCGAGCTGGGCGGTTTTCAGGGGCGCGGGCAGCGCGGGGCCGCCCGACACGAAGCGCACTTCCCACGGCCCGGCTATTGGCTGGGCCGGGCCGGCTGGCCGATGATAAGCATACGCCGGGCCACTGCCCGCGGCGGCTTCCTTGGTGTCGATGAGGCACGAGCCACCGGGGGCCAGCTGCACGTACACTTCGGGCCGGCCCTGGGCCGACTGGCGCACGGCGGCCACGCCCAGCTGCCCGGTCATGGGGTCGTAGAGAGTGGCGGCTTTGGCGGCCGTGGCCAGCGGCACCCAGGCGTTCACGGGCTTATCGCTCCAGTTGGCCAGAAAGTACGTGTGGCCGCCCGCCGTGCGGCGGCGCTCACACTGCAAGCCACTGTCTACCAGCGTTTCGCGCTGCACCCCGGCCTGGGCTAGCAGCTGGGGCACGTCGGCTCCTACTAAGAACGCGCCCTTGCCCACGGTGGCGCGCTGCCCACCCGCTACGGGCTTGAATTGCAGCTGGCCCACCAGCTTTTTAAAGGCCGCCTGGCGGCGGGCCAGGTCGCCGAGGCCGGGCACATCGGTGGGCAGGGCGTCCTGCACTACCACCGTGGCCCCGGCCTGCGCCAGCGTTACTAGGTGCTGCCAGGTTTCGAGGGGCATGGTGCGGGCGGCGGGCACCAGGATGGTCCGGTACTGCGCGCCGCCGCTGGTGCGCAGGCCGCTGCCGCTGGCCTGCACCTGCTGCACCTGCTTATCCGAAATAAAGTCGTAGCCAAACCCCTGCTTGAGCAGCAGCTCGCTGGTGGCATCCACGGGCATCCCCTTGAAGCCGTGCTCGATACCGTCGAAATGCTGCAAGAGCGCCTTGTTGCCGGGGCGCTGGTAGGCGTCGTACTGCGGCAGGTAGAGCAGCACGTCGTTGGCGGGCTGGCCGGCTTGCAGGAAGCTCTGGCAGCGGGCCGCGTAGGTATTCAACTGCCCAAAATCCTGCCAGAATGGATTCTGCGGATTGAACTCCACGGCGGCGTAGAACTGCCAGCCGGGCCAGGCCGCCGCCTGCGGCGAATAGGCCGTGCCGTGGTAAAAAACGTGGTTGACGCCGCCGAGCAGCATCCGGTCCACGGCCTTTTTCACGTCGCTGAGCTTGGAGAGAAAGTGGTCGTTTTCCCAGGTAGCGGTTTCGGCCGAGGTCAGCGGCTTACCCGTGACGTGCGCGGCCGACGAGGCAAATTTGATGCGCGTCAGGTTTTCGCCCTCGGTTTCGGGGATGTCGGTAGCGGCGTATAAATCAAGGATATTGGCCGGCGAGCCGTGGGCCTGGTTGCGGATTTTGACGCCATAGCCATGCGCCCAGGAGGCCCAGGTTTGGGTGTAGTTTTCGAGCAGCAGCTCCGAAATAGTTTCGCGGTAGTCTACCAGCACGCGCTGGTTTTCGTCGGCGCTGGCTTTGCCGAAAAGCGCGGGCAGGTGCTGGCGCAAATCGTACTTGCGCCGCGCCAGAAACTCACTGAACATGAGCGGCGTCCAGTTGGCTTCGCCCTGCGCGTCGTCCACTTCATACGAGTCGTTGAAGAAGGCGCGGATGCCTTTGATATCGCGCCCCTTGAACCGCTCGTCGAAGCGCTGCAAGTAGTGCTGGGTGGCCGTTTTGGAGAAGTGGTCTACCACGTCGCCCTCGCCGCCGGGGCCAGCGCGCTCCACCTGCTTGCCGTGCCAGCCCTGGAAGACGGCGTAGAGCGTCCAGACCGCGCCGGCCGGGGCCGTCCAGGTTAGCTTGCCGCTGGCATCGACCTTGCTGGTGAGGTCCAGGGCTGGGCCTTTCTCCGAATAAGCCATGAGCGCTTGCAGCGGCAACGGCTTCTCGAAGCGCACCTGCTCCAGGGCCAGCGCTTGCAGGTTAGGGTTGGTGGCCACGGGGTCTTTGAGCTGCTTGATATCGACCTTGTGGCCGATGGCCGTGGAAATGGGCTTCTGCATAAAGCTCACTTTCTCCGTCAACTGCTCGCCGCCCTTCACGCTGTACGTTTGGTAGGCCACGTATTTGCAGGCGTCGGCGGGCGTCACCCACGGCCCGCCGAAGGGCCAGCCCGACGCCTGCGCCACATCGACGCCGGTGCCGAGCTTTTTGCTTTCGGCCAGGGTGTGGCCGAGCATGTCGAGCCACTTCGGCGAGATGAAGTCAATAAACTGACTTTCCGCGCCTTTCACCCCGTAAATAGCCGTTATTTCGACGCCGCCCAGCCCGGCCTGCTGGTACTGCGTGAGCAGGCGTGTCAGGTCTTGCTGGTTTACGGCGCTACCCTCCCACCACCAGCGCGTCCAGGGGCGGTTTTGCTGGGTGATGGCGGGCCAGGCGGGGGCTTGCGCGGCGGCATTTTGGGCGAGTGCGGCGGCGAGGAGCAGGGAAAGGGCGAGTGGGTTTTTCATATTAAGGTGCCGAATGGCGCGGGGAACCTCACCCCCCGGCCCCCTCTCCAAAAAAGAGGGGGAGCCGACCGTAAACGGCCGCAAGTACTCATTTTAAAAGGCGTCAGGCTCCCCCTCTTTTTTGGAGAGGGGGCCGGGGGGTGAGGTTCCCCAGAGCCGGGCAGTTTTTACTTCAACTTATACACCTCGCTGCCCGCTAGCAGGAAGCAACCCAGGCCATAATCCTCAAAATCGGGCTTGCTGGTGTAGCTCACCGGCTGGCCGTCTTTGGGCTCTTTGCCGGTGCCCTGCACGTAGCCCAAAAAGCCGTCGGGATGCACGCATTCGGTGGCCATCGCGTTCCAGGCTTTGGCGATGAGGGGCTGGTATTGAGCTTTATCGAGCAGGCCCTGGCGCACGCCCCAGGCCATGCCGTAGGTAAATAAGGCCGTGCCCGTCAGCTCTTTGCCACCGAAGTGCGTGGGGTCGTGCAGGCTCACGTTCCAGTAACCATCGGGGCGCTGGAGGCGGGGCAGCGCGTGCATCATTTGCAGGTACATCTGCTGGTATTCGGCGCGGTGGGGCGCGTTTTGGGGCAT
>JAKONR010000331.1 GCA_022701825.1 Hymenobacteraceae bacterium
CGTAGTAGGCGTAGCGGTAGGGCCGGTACGAATACGTGGCGTTGAAACGGTACTTGAGGCCGGTCAAGAACGTGGGCGATACCTCGGCGTAGCCCGTGCCGGTGAGCTGGTTTACGCGGCTTTCGCGCTGGGTCGTCAGGCCCAAAAGCGGGTTTTTAATCAGCAGTTCGGGCAGTTGCGGGTAGATGGCGTAAGTACCGTCGGCGTTGTAGAGGTTACCGTAGGGGCTCGTGACCTGGGCCAGCGTGAGGTCGGCGCGGCCGCCGTTGTCGTTGTTGGTCGAGAAAAACGACGATGTGCCGACGCGCAGCCAGGGCGTGAGGGTGGCGTCGATGTTCGAGCGGAAGCTCACGCGCTGAAAGTTAAAGCCCTTGAGCGTGCCTTTTTGGTTGAAGAACTCGCCCGACACGAAGTACTTCACGTTGTCGGTGCCGCCCGAGATGGACACGTTGTGGTCCTGAATGACGCCCTGCTGGCCGATTTCCTTCATCCAGTCCACCGTTTTGCCGGCTTGCAGGTTCACAACCTCCGCCGCATTGGGCAGCGGCTGGGTGGGCGTGAAGCCGCGCTGCACGGCAAAGTCCTGGTACTTCTGGGCGTAGGCCTCGGGGCTGAGCGGCGTCAGGCGCTTCACCAGGTATTCGAGGCCCGCGTAGCCGTTGTAGCGGATTTCGGGCTTGCCGGTTTTGCCGCGCTTGGTCGTGATAAGAATTACCCCGTTGGAGCCCCGCGTGCCGTAAATGGCGGTCGAGCTGGCATCTTTCAGAATCTCAATCGAAGCAATGTCGTTCGAGTTAATGTCGTTGAGGTTGCCCGGAAAGGGCAGCCCGTCCACCACGATGTAGGGGTCGGTGCTGGCCGTAATCGAGCGCACGCCGCGCACCTGAATGCGGGGCTGCGAGCCTGGCACGCTCGATGTGGTGGTGATGTTGACGCCCGCCACCGCACCGGCCAGCGCTAGCGCCACGTTCGAGACCGGGATTTTTTCGAGCCGGTCCTGCGGCACCGACACCACGGAGCCCGTTACGTCGGAGCGCTTTTGGGTACCGTAGCCCACTACCACCACCTCGTTGAGGTCTTGGGCATTAGGGGCCAGCTTCACCGAGAAGGTGGTGCGGTCGCCCACGGGCAACTCCTGCTTCACGTAGCCAATAGAGGAAATAACGAGCGTGGGCGCGGCCGTGCCCTCAGGAATACGTAGCGTAAACTTGCCACTGGCGTCGGTGGAGGTGCCTACGGTCGTGCCTTTCAGCACCACCGTGGCACCGGGCATGCCCTCGCCTTTTTCGTCGAGCACCGTGCCCGTTACGGTTATGTCGGCGGCGGCTTCCAGCAGCGCGGGCGCCCCAGAGGCAGCGCGGCTGGTGAGCGTAGTGGTTGGGGCCGCTGCTACCGCCAGGGGCAGCAGCGCTCCGCAGAGAAGTAAAGATTTTGCCTGCATAAGGTCAAAATGGAGCCGCCGAAGCGGCTGGGTGGGAGATAAAACTAGCGTGGTGTTCCGGCCCGTAGTCGAGCCGCTGCGCAGTGGTGAGTAAGCTCTCACTACACCTAGCATCTAATCAAAAGTATTCTGAACCTTCGGTAGGCAAGATGAACATTTTCAATAAAAAAGGGGCCTAAATTCGACTTTCTTCTTTCATACCCGTCCAGATTACTGATGGTCAATCTTTTAATCAAGCGGTGAAAAGAGCATAAAAAAGGGGTCAGCCGCAGCTCAACGCCGTTGCTAACCCCCTTCTTAAAGCAAACTTGGAATAGAAAAAACTTACTGCGCCGTCTTAGTGCCGTTTTTGGGCTGGTCAAACATGCTCAAATCCCACTTGTCGGCCCAGGTGAGGCGGGGCTGAAACCCGTCGAAGGTGAGTGGCAGCCAGATGTAGCCACCGTCGATGGGGTTTTTGGGCGTCCAGCGGTCAGCCATAAAAATAAAGGCGTCTTTCTTACCCGCCACCGGCAAAATATAGGTACTCTGCGAGTTAAACGTAGTGTTGGCCTGCGGGCCGGTGGCGGGGTTGGCCAGCGGCTGCCACGGCCCCCAGATGGAGCTGCTCACGAACGAGCGGGCCGCGTTGGGGTCCCAGCCGGTGCAGCCGCTCGTGATGAGGTAGTACTTGCCGTCCTTTTTGCACAGGGCCGGGGCCTCGTTGTGCCCGGCCGGCGCGATGGTGTTCCACTTGCCCGTAAAGCCCTGGTAGTCGGGCGTTAGCTCGGCTACGTGCAGCGTCAGGTTGTCTTCCGACGACGCGATGTGGTAGGCCTTGCCGTCGTCGTCCACGTACACCGTCATGTCGCGGGCCATCTGCCCCGGCTCGAAGTCGCGGCGGATAAACGAGCCCTCGGCCACGGCCTTGTACCAAGCGGGTGTCCACCATTTCAGGTCTTTTTCGCCGGGCACGGGCTGCTTCCACTCCTCCTTGAAGCCCAGCGGCCACTGGCCCGCGCCGGGCCGGTACGAGCGCACGTACTGGTAGGGGCCGGTGGCTTTGTCGCTCACGGCCACGGCGGTGCGGGCGGCTTCGTAGCCCTTGCCCTTCAGCTCGAGGTGAAACCACATCACGTACTTGCCGGTCTGCTTGTTGTACACCACTTTGGGGCGCTCCAGCACGCAGCCTTTCTCCACCTCTGAGCCCGAGCCCTCGGGCGCTACCGCGAAGGCAATGCCCTCATCCTGCCAGTTGTAGAGGTCCTTAGACGAGTAGCAGTGCACGCCCACCTGGGCGCTGTTGCCCTTGGGGCCGGCTATTTTGTGTTCGCCGTAGAGGTAGTAGCGGCCCTGGTCGTAGAGCACGCCGCCGCCGTGGGCATTGAGGTGGGTGCCCTTGTTATCGGGCCACGGCTGGCCGGGCGCGAAGGCCGTGCGCTGCTGCGCCTGGGTGGCACCGGCCAGGGCCAGCAAGCCCAGAAAAAGGAGATGTTTCATACCAGGATAAAGGACAAGAAACGTTGAAAATTAATTTACTAACGCCGAGCTTGGGCGCACCTCGCTCAGAATGGGATGGTCGAGGAAGCTCAGGGCAGTCTGCTTGGTTTTGAGCATTTCGAGCACGGTCACGGTGTTCTGGCCTTTCTTGAGCCACTCGGCGGGCACGTACAGCGTTTGCTGCGGGCCGATGGCCCAGTAGCGACCCAGGTTGTGGCCATTTACCCACACCACGCCCTTGCCCCACTGCCGCATGTCAAGGTAGGTGTCGGTGGGTGTGGCCACGGTGAAAGTGCCGCGGCTCACGGCCGGCACGTCGTTGTTGGCGCGCTCACCCTTCGTCGTCGGCTGCTGCGGGTCCTGCGCCAGGGGCAGGCCGTAGTGCTGCCAGTTGGTAAGCTCCTTGCCGCCCAGCGTCACGCTTTTGGTGATGCCTTTGTTATTCTCCAGCAAATACTTGCCGAAGTTGATGCGGCCCAGGTTCTCGACCACGATGTCGAGCTGCACCTGCCCGGCGGGCAGCGTCAGGCGCAGGCTGTCCTGCTCGAGGCGGCGGTCGAGGGTGCCGGCGCGCTGGCCGTTCACCAGCACCACGGCGTAGTCGCGCACGTCTTTGATTTTAAGCCACTTTTCGCCGCCGCCGGCTACCGTGGTGCGGTACTGCACCAGGCCGTAGGCCTGCTTGAGCTTCTCAAACGTGAGGGGCTTGGGGCTGGCTACCGGGGCAGCGGACCGGCTCAGCAGCTCGCCATTGTAATTGAGCTGCACGGCGGGCAGCGCTACGCTGGGCTTGGGCGCGGGCACGGGCGGTAGGGCGGGTGCGCCGGCCGGCCGGTACTTGGCGATTACCTCGCGGAAGGCGCGGAACTTGGCCGTGGCATTGCCGGCCTCGTCGAGCGGGGCGTCGTAGTCGTAGCTGCTGATTTGGGGCTCGTAATGGGTGCCGGGGCCTTTGTAGTTGGCGCCGTTCATGAAGTCGCGGGTGGTGCCCCCGTGAAACATGTACATATTGATGCTCATGCCGGCTTTCAGGACCGAGTCGAGGCCGGGCGTGTACTTGGCGGCGGGTACCGTGTGGTGCTCGGTGCCCCACCAGTCGAACCAAGCCGGGTACCACTCGGCCACGTAGTAAGGGCCTTTGCCGTCGTGGTTGGCATTCACGAGCTGTCGAATCTGGCTGGGCTTGTCCACGCCGTTCACGGCAGGCAGCAGGCCGGGCAGGTGGCCGGCGGCCACGTCGGCGGCCGGGTCGCAGGTGTAAAGCAGGCCATCGAAGCCGGCTTCCACGAACATCTTTTTGTTCTGGGCCAGGTAGTCCTTGTCGGCGCCGTAGCTGCCGTACTCGTTTTCGACCTGCACCATCAGGATGGGGCCGCCGTGGTTGACTTGCAGGCTGGCCAGCTGCTTGCCCACGGCTTGCAGGTAGCGGCGGTAGGCGGCCAGGTACTGCGGCTCCTGCGAGCGCACTTTCAGGCCCGGCACGTTTTGCAGCCAGTAGGGGTAGCCGCCAAATTCCCACTCGGCGCACACGTAGGGGCTGGGGCGCAAGGTCACCCACAGGCCTTCTTCCTGGGCCATCTTCACGAAGGCCGCCACGTCGTTATTACCCGTGAAGTCGAACTGGCCCGGCTGGGGCTCGTGCGCGTTCCAGAATACGTAGGTGCCGACGGTGTTCAGGCCCATGGCCTTGGCCATTTTGAGGCGGCTGCGCCAGGCTTCGCGCGGAATGCGCGGGTAGTGCAGCTCGCCCGAAATCAGCTGCAAGGGCTTGCCATCGAGCAAAAACTGGCTGGTGCCCAGCGCAAAGGTGTGGGTCGGCGCGGGAGCCGGCTGCTTGGGGGCCGGGGCCGGGCCAAGCCCCAGGCCAGCGCCAGCCAGCAACAGCGAAAGAAAACGGGTAGTCATGTGGTGGTTACGATTAAAAATTAGTCTGCGGCAGGCCCGGTATTCGCACAAAAACAGGCAGCAGACACTCCGGGAGTTACTAGTAAATTCCCAGAATACCTGCTACCTGTTTTCGTATAGATGCCAGCCCAAAAGGCTACCAGCCGGGATTTTGGCGAAAGCCGGGAATCTTACGGATTTCGCCGTCGGGGAAGGGCATCAGGTACATCTCGGGCCGGAAATTGTGGCGGCGGATGGTGGGCACGATGTTGTGGGTATACGTGAAGTTGGGCGAGGTGCCCGAGCGCACGATGCGCATGCGGTTGTTGAAGCCGTTGGCCACGGTCATCGCGATTTTCCAGCGGCGAATGTCGTGCCAGCGCTGGTCCTCGAAGGCCAGTTCGATGCGGCGCTCGTTGCGAATAAAATCGCGCATCTGGGCCACGCTCATCCCCTGCGGGATGCCGTAGCGGCCATTGGTGCCCGCGTCGATGCCGGCGCGGCGGCGCAGGTCCATCAGCTTGGGCTCGGCCAGGGTGGGCTGGCCGGTTTCGTTGATGGCCTCGGCGTAGTTGAGCAGCACTTCGGCGTAGCGCAGCAGCGGCCAGCCGCGCTGGCCATTGGCGCTGGTGAGGGCGTCGCACATCTTGCGGCAGAAGTAGCCGGTGGTCGAGCCGTTGATGTCAAAGCCGTCGTTGGGCGCGCCTTCGTAGGTATTGACCGGGGCCGGGCCAGCCGCCGACGCCAGAAACAGCGGCGCCTGGTTGTAAACGATGGTGTTGTAGAAGCGCGGGTCGCGGTTCACGTAGGGGTTGGTGGCCACGTAGCCCGAAGCCGAGTTGGTGATGGGCAAGCCGTTTTTCATCGGGAAGGCGTCCACGATGTTCTGGGTGGGCATCGAGTTCCAGCCGCCGCGGGTGGGCGGGAAGTAGTAGCCCTCAAAATCGCGGTTGCCGGCGCGGTTATAGAAGAAGATGTACTCGGGGTTGTAGCGCTGCAAGAACAGCGAGTAGAAGCCGTAGCCGGGGGCCGTGGTGTTGTCTTCTACCAGCGAGTACTGTCCGCTGGTAATCACAGCATTGGCCGCCGCCGCCGCCGCCTGCCAGTAGCTCACGTTGTAGGTGGGGTAGCTCACGAGGGCGGCCAGGCTGGCGTCGGTAGTTTCGGCCCCGCCGTTGAAGAGGGGGCTAGCGGCGTACAGCAAAATGCGGCTTTTCAGGGCCAGGCAGGCCCCGCTCGTGACGCGGCCGTAGTCGGCGGCCGCCTGGGCGGGGGCGCTCACCAGGCCGGCGGCGCAGGCGTCGAGCTCGTCGCTGAGGTACTTCACGCAGTCGGCATACGAGGTACGCGGCTTGGTAATAAAGTCTTCCAAGCCGTACACGTCATCGCCGATGATGGGCACGCCGCCGTAGGTCACGAGCAGCTCGTGGTAGTACCAGGCCCGCAAAAAGCGGGTTTCGAGGGCCATGCGGGCGCGGGTGCGGGCGCTGAGCGGCACGGTGGAGAGCTTCAGCTTGCTCAGCAGCAGGTTGCAGCGCCGGATGTTGTACCAAGGCGTGTCGTAGAAGTCATTCATCGGGGCCGGCAGGTTGAGCGGCGAATGCGTTCCACTGTAGAGAATGACGGCAATTTGGCCGCCGCCCGAGTAGCGGTACTCGGCGTCGTCGGTATCCATCTCAGTGTTGCCGTGCGACGACCAGCGGCCCTTGTTGAAGCTGAAGTTGGTTTCGCTGTAAATCTTGGTTTGAAACGCGATGGTGCGGGCGCTGTCCGTAAATACGGTTTCGTCGGTGAGGGCACTGGTGCGCGGCTCCAGAAAGCTGTCCTTCTGGCAGGCCGAAGTGGCGGCGAGGCCGGCCAGCAGCAGGGCGAGGGTCTTTTTCATGGCGAAGGGGTGGGAGGCTGATTAGAAGGTGACGCTCAGGCCAAAGTTGATGAGCCGCTGCGGGGGGTAGAGCGTGCGCTGCGCGCCGAGCGTAATCTCGGGGTCGAAGTCGTAGAGCTTGTCCATCACGGTCCAGGTCAGCAGGTTGGTGCCGTTGGCGTAGAGGCGGGCGCCCGGAATACCCACGTGGCGCAGCCAGCTGGTGGGCAGGTCGAAGTTAATCTGGGCCGTTTTGAGGCGCACGTAGTCGCCCCGAATCTGCCAGAACGACGACTGGCTGGTGGTGGGGTCGCTGATGGTGCCGTTGAGCAGCGTCATGAGTGGGTAGCGGGCGTTATCGCCCAGCTCGGGCGTCCAGGCTTGGTTGTGAACGCTGGTGAGGTTGGCGGTAAAGGCCTTGATGGCCTCGGCGCCCGCACTCACGTTGAAGTTGCTAGCCCCCTGAAACAACACGCTGAAGCTAAAGTTCTTGTAGCGCGCGCCCAGCGTTACACCGTAGGTGGTGTTGGGCAGGTTGGGCAGGCCCGTTACTACGCGGTCGAAGTCGTTGATAACGCCGTCGCCGTTCACATCCTGGTATTTGAGGTCGCCGGGGCGCGTCAGGGTCACGGGCTTGGGCACGTCGCGGTTATTGATATCGGCCTGGCTATAAAAGCCCTGCGACAAGTAGATGCGCTGCATCCCGATGCTGTTGCCAGTGAAGTTCTGGTAGCTGTACTGGTTGTTGGGCTCGTCCTGGAACAGAATCTTATTTTTGGCAAACGAGTAGTTGCCCTTGATATTCCACGAGAAGTCGCGCGAGAGCGGGCTCTGGTAGCCCAGCTCTAGCTCGAAGCCCCGGTTGTTGACGCGGCCCAGGTTCACGGGCGGCAAGGACTGGCCGAAGATGCTCGACACGGTGCCCCGGTTGGTGAGGATGTCGGAGCGGTCGTTGTTGAAGAAATCGACGCTGCCGAACAGCGCGTTTTTGAACAGGCGGAATTCCAGGGCCACGTCCAGCTTTTTCTCGGTTTCCCAGGTTACCTGGTTGTTGGCCAGGCGGCCCTCGATGATGGCCCCGTAGTTGGTGCTGTTCTGGCCGAAGTCGTAGCTGCCGCTGCCCGAGTAGTTCTGCTGGTAGTAATAGCTAAAGCCGCCGATGGCATCGTTGCCAACCAGGCCGTAGCTGCCGCGCACCTTCAGGTAGTCTATCACCGGCACCGCGTTCTTGAAGAACGTTTCCTCGGCAATGTTCCAGCCCGCCGACACGGCCGGAAACAAGCCGTAGCGGTTGTTTTCGCTGAAGCGGTCGGAGCCGTTGTAGCCAGCGTTGAATTGCAGCAGGTAGCGGTTTTTGTAGTCGTAGCCCACGCGCAGCGAGTAGCCCAGGAAGTTACTGGGAATGAAGCGGTAGGTAACGTCGTTGTTGTTGGCCGTGTTCGAGTTGCGGTTGTACAGCGCCAGGCCGTACACGTGGTGCGCCTCGGCAAACGTGCGGTCGTAGTTGATGATGCCCTGCAAATTGAGCACGCGGGTGGTGGTGCCCGGATTGTAGCCGATAAAGAAGCGCCGCGTGCGTAGCGTATTCACGTCGCGCGCCTCGTAGGTGCCGGGCGGCGGGTTCGGGATGGGGTCCTGGTTGAGGGCGGCCGGGTCGGGCGTGAAGATGTACGAGGCGAAGGCGTCGCGCGTCATGCTGCGCGTGTACACGTAGTTGCTGGTGTAGGCCGCGCGCACGGTGGCATTGAGGCCTTTCAGGGCCTTGCCAAACACGCCAAAGTCCTGCTTGAGCGAGAGCACCGTGTTGATGTTGTTCTCGTTGTTGCGGCTGTAGCCGTAGTTGGTGAGGCGGCCCACCACGTTGTTGGGGTTGAAGTTGTTGTAGGTATCGCGCGCCCACTTGCTGTAGCCCCAGGTGCCGTCGGGGTTGGTGATGGGGTACGCCAGCGGGGCCAGCGTGCCAAACGAGCTGTAGTCGTAAAACAGGTCGTTGTAGCCGAAGGGGCTGCCCACGTTAGGGTTGTTCACCTGGGCAAAGTTGCCGTAGAGGTCCACGCGGGCGTCGAGGCCCTTGGTCACGTTGATGTCGAGGTTCGAGCGGTAGTTGTAGCGCTGGTGGTAGTAATTGCTGTTCACCCCTTCCGAGCTGCCAAAGTCCTTGAGGATACCGTTCTGGTAGAGGTAGCCCACCGACACGAAGTACTTGACCCGCTGCGAGCCGCCGCTCATATCGATGTTGCCGCGGTACTGCTGCGTCCAGTTGCGAAACAGCTCCTTTCGCCAGTTCACGTTGGGGTGGCCGTAGGGGTCTTTGCCATTGGCATACAGCTCGATATCTTTAGCCGTAAAGCGCGGGGCCTGGGCGGGGTTGTCGTTGAACTGCGCCTGGTTGTAGAGGCGGGCCACGTCGGCCGATTCTAGGTAGTTGGTGATTTTGGTGGGCTGGGCAAAGCCCACTTCGGCGCGGCCCGAAATCTGGGGCGGGCCGTCCTTGCCGCGGCGGGTCGTAATCACAACTACGCCGTTGGCCCCGCGCACGCCGTAGATGGCGGTGGTGGCGGCATCCTTCAAAATCGAAAGGCTCTCAATCTCGTTGGGGTCGAGGCGCTGAAACTGGTCGTAGCTGTACTGAATATCGTCGACGATAATCAGCGGCTGGTTGTTGTTGTTGTACGAGCTGATGCCCCGGATGAAGAAGGCGGCGCCATCGGCGCCCGGCCGGCCCGAGGGCTGCTGCGAGAAAAAGCCGGGCAGCTTGCCCACCAGCGTATTCTGGAGGCTGGCGGCCGGGTTTTCGCGAATTTCTTTGCCGCTAATCTGGCTTACTGAGCCGGTCTGGGTTATCTTCTGCTGCTCGCCGAAGCCGATTACCGTCACCTCGTCGAGCTTCTGGTCGGTCGATTCGAGCAGCACGTTCACGGTGGCGCGGTTGCCCACCAGCACCTCGCTCAGCTTGTAGTTTACCGAGCGGAAGATGAGCACCCCGCTCCGGCCCTTGAGGGCAAGGCGGTACTTGCCCTCCACGTCGGTAGCCGTACCATTCGAGGTCATGTCCTTCTCATACACGGCCACGCCCGGCACCGCGCCCAGGCGGTCGGTCACGGTGCCCTGCACCACGCGCCCTTGCGCCAATGCCGACTGGCCAAAGGCGCTGAGCGCCAGCACCAGTAGAAGTAAAATGTGTTTCATATTAAGTATATCGGGTGGGAAGTTTTGCTTTTTGGCGGTTAGCCTTTGGCTGCTGGCGGTTGGCTTTTCTGCTTGCTCCAGGTAAGTAGCTTTTAGCTGCTGGCTGGTGCCTGGCAAAACGCCAACCGCCAGCAGCTAAAAGCTAACAGCCAAAGAGACTACCAGCCGGGATTTTGGACCAGGTTCAGGTTTTTGGTGGTTTCGTCGTAGGGCAGCGGCAGGTAGTAGAGGCGCGCCTGCCACAGCATGGAGGCCGCCTGCGCGCGGGTGTTGTAGGTGTAGGTGTAGGGCGAGGCCGTGGTGCCCGCGCCGGCGCGCGTTATCTGCACCCCGTAGAGCGGGCCGCTGAGCACGGTGGGGGCCGTTTTCCAGCGGCGCACGTCCCAGAAGCGGTGCTCCTCGAAGCCCAGCTCGATGCGGCGCTCGTTTTGGATGAGCGTGCGGGCATCGGTCTGGCTGATGCCGGCCGCGATGCCAAAGCGGTTGTTGGTGCCGGCCGTGAGGCCCGCCCGCCGCCGCAGGGCGATAATCTGGGTTACCGCGTCTTCGGTGCGGCCCACCTCGTTCAGCGCCTCGGCGTAGTTGAGCAGTATCTCGGCGTAGCGAAACAGCGGGAAATTGTGGCTCTGGTTGGTGTAGGTGGTCGAGCTGGTGAAGTCACCCATGAATTTGCGCAGGTAGTAGCCGGTGCGCGTTTGGGTGGCCGACCCGCCCGGCCGGTCGCGGCCCCCGTCGAAGGTTTCCACGTTGCGGCTCAGCCAGCGGCTGCCGGTGGTGGTGGTGCCGGTGGTTACGCCGTTCGTGAATACCGACAGCAGCAGGCGCGGGTCGCGGTTGGCGTAGGGGTTTTGGGGGTCGTAGCCCGAGCCGCTGGCCGTGATGGGCAGGCCGGTGAGCGTCGGAAAAGCGTCCACGAAGTTCTGGCTGGGGCTGGTGAGGCCCTGGCTGGCGGCGGGGGTACCGTAGCCCATGGGAGCGTTCCAGGTTTCGAGGTTAAAGCTGTTGGGGCTTTGCTTGGCCAGGATAATCTCGGCGTTCTTCTTGATAGTGAACACCGTGGCGAAAGCCGTGCCGGCCGGCGTGGTCAGCAGGCTGTGCACGTTGTTGGGCGCGGTCATCAGGTCCTGGGCGGCATTCAGGGCCAGCGTCCAGCGGCCGGCGTCGTAGCTGGGGTAGCCTTGCAGCTGGTTGGCGCCGTTCACCTGCCCGCCGTTGTAGAGCGGGCTGGCGGCGTAGAGCAAAACCCGGCTTTTGAGGGCCAGCGCGGCGGTGCGCGGAATGCGGCCCCACTCGCCGTCGGGGATGCTGCCGGGCAGGCGCAGGTCGTTGCGGATGGCGTCGCACTCGCTCGTGATGTAGCTCACGCAGTCGGCGTAGCTGTCGCGCGGCAGCGCCAGGTCGTCGTCGAGCGTGAAGAGGCGGTCGCGCACCAGCGGCACGCCGCCGTAGCGTTTCACCAGCTCCCACACCAGCATGGCCCGGATAAAGCGCGATTCGGCCTTCCAGATGGTGATGTTGCTGGCCAGCGCGGGCACCCGGTCGATGTTGGCCAGGAAAATATTCACCCGCCGGATGCCGGCGTAGGCCGTAGTCCAGTACTGGTCGGGGCTGTTGACGACGCTGATGGCGCCGTTGGTGAAGTACTGCGCCGGGCGGTTGAAACGCGACGGAATGGCATCGTCGGTGCCGGCAGCCAAAAAGTCGCCGGTGCCGTCGCCCAGGCGGTTGAAGCCGCTGGGCAGGTAGTTGAAGAGGTCGTTGAAAAAGAACAGCGCCACCGTGGCATTGCGGTCCTGCTCATCCCACTGCAAGTTGTCGCGGATGAAGTAGCGCGGCTCGGTTTCGGGGTCTTTCTGGCAGGCGGTGCTGCCCAGGGCCAAAAGGGCGGCCAGCGCCGGCACGTAAACTTTTTTGGGTAGTAGATACATGGGTGGGGCGCGGGTTAGAGTTTGATGTTGAAACCAAAGTTGAGCAGGCGCTGCTGCGGGTAGGCGGCGTTGAACACCTCCGGGTCGATGCGGTCGAACTGACTGAACGACAACAGGTTGGTGCCATTAAAGAAGAACCGCACGCCCTGCACCCGCACACGCTTGCTGATATTCAGCGGCACGGTGTAGCCTACTTCCACGTTTTTGAGGCGCACGTAGCTGTTGTCGCGCACCCAGTAGCTGCTGGTAGCGAAGTTGTTGATGTTGCCCCCGATGCCCAGGCGCGGGTAGCTGGCATTGGGGTTGGTGGGCGTCCAGCGGTCGAGGTGCTGCTCGAAGGCATTGCCAAAGCCGTTGTTCTGGAAGGCGTACTCGCTGTTGCCTTGCAGGTAGATGGTGCGGTTGAGCACGCCCTGCATCAGCAGGGTGGCGTCGAAGCCCTTCCAGCGGGCGCCCAGCGTGATGCCGAACGGAATGGTGGGGTTGGCCTTGCCGATGGGCGCAATGTCAAGCTGGTTGATAACGCCGTCGCCGTTCAGGTCTTTATAGCGAATGTCGCCTGGCTGTAATTGCGGTGTAGTATAGCCCACTATCGTGGGGGCACCCTGGATTTCGGCCGGGCTCTGAAACAGCCCGTCGGCGATGTAGCCAAAAAGCTGGCCCACCGGCTGCCCGGTGCGGCGCATGTAGTCGTAGGGGCGGAATACCTCATCCTGGGTCAGCACGCGGTTGTACTGCACGCCCATATTGAGGGCGGCCAGCAGGCTCAGGCCCCCGAAGTTTTGCTGGTAGCTGAGCTGCGTCGTAACGCCGTAGTACTGGTTGCGGCCGATGTTCTCGTTGGGGTACAGCTGGCCAATCAGGCCGGTGTTGCGCCCGCGCTGCTGCAGCAGGTCGTAGTACAGCGAGTTGTAGTACTCGAAGGTGATGCCCAGGTGGTTGTCGAGCACCGCGCCCTGCACGCCCAGCGTAAATTTGCGGGCCTTTTCCCAGGTGCGGTTGCGCGAGGCCAGCACCTGCTCGCTCACGGCCGTAACGCCGCCCGCGCCGGTGCCAAATACCGGCCCGCCGGTGTCGAAATACTGCTGGATGTAGCTAAAGTAGCCCGGCACGTCGTTGCCGGTGAGCCCCAGCGAGGTGTAGAGCTTCAGGTACGAAAGCCAGCTTTGGGTGCTTTGCAGGAAGCTCTCGCGCGAGATGTTCCAGGCCAGACCGCCGGCCGGGAAAAAGCCGTACTTAAACGCGCCGTTGTCGGGGTAGCGGTTCGAGCCGTTGAGGCCGAAAGCAAACTCGGCCACGTACTTACCCATGTAGTTGTACGAGCCCCGGCCCGACAGCCCCTGCACCGTATAGGGCAGGTCCGAATCGGTGGTGAGCGAGTTGCGCGAGGCCAGCAGCACGCCGTGCAGGCCGTGCACCTCGCCCTGGCGGTCGTAGCCCAGGTCGGCCTCTACGTAGGTAGTATTGTTTTGAAAAACAAGCCCTTGGTTGTTCTGCTGCTCGCCGTTGGTGCCAAACTGCGTGTAGGTGGGCTGGCCGTTGGCGCCCACGCCCTGCTGAAACACCGCGAACTGCTTGTCGCGGTAGTAGATTTCCGACAGGCTGGCGTAGTACGAGCCCAGCGCCTTCACCCACAGGCCGGGCGTCACCTCATTGAGCGAGCGGCGCAGGTAAAAGTCGGCAATTACGTCGCGGGAGTACGTTTCGCGGTAGCCCGAGCCCACGGCCTGTGCCCACAAGTTGTTCTGGTACTGCTGGTTGCCGCCGTAAGTACCGTTGTCGTTGTACACCGGGTAGGCCAGGGCCGGCGTGTTGATGATGTTGCTCAGGATGGCCGGCAGGCCCTGCCCGAAGTTGGCCCCGGTGTCGTTGTTATTCAGGATGCGGCCCAGCAGCTGAATGCCGCCCGTCAGCTTTTTGCTGAGCTGCAGGTCCACGTTCGAGCGCAGGGTGTAGGCCTTGTAGTCGTTGCTGGTGTTGTACTTGTTGATGTCGCTGGTCTTGAGCAGGCCCGACTGCTTGAGGTGCTCCACGCTCACGAAGTACTTGGAAAACAGGTTGCCGCCGCTGGCCGAAAACGTGTAGCGGTCGAGCTGCGACGACTTTTTCAGCAGCTGCTCGTTCCAGTTCACGTTGGGGTGCCCGATGGGGTCCTGCCCGTTCTGGTACAGGGCCAGGTCCTGGGCCGAGTAGGCGGCCGGCAGTTGGTCGTTGGCCCGCGCCTCGTTGCTGAGCAGGGCGTAGTTATAGGCGTCGAGCGGCTTGGGAAACTTGATGGGCGACTGAATGGCCGACTGCACCGTGAGCGAGATGCGCGGCTGGCCGGGCGTGCCGCGGCGGGTTGTCACGTTGAGAATGCCCGCGTTGGTGTTGCGCACGCCCAGCATCGAGGTGCTCAGCGCGTCCTTGAGCAGCGTTACTGACTCAATCTCCTCCAGGTCAAAGTTGTAGATGGGCCGCACAATCCCGTCAATCACCACCGTGGCGTTCTGGCCGAGCAGCGAGGCAAAAGCCAGGTCATTGCCCGGCTGGCCCGAAAACTGCGCTACCTGCAAGCCCGCGCCCTGCCCCGTCAAGGCCGTCAGAAACGAGGTAACCGGCATTCGCAGCAGGGTATTGTTGTACACCGTCTGGGTCGAGGCCGCCGTGAGGTCGGGCCGCAGGCTGGTCCCAAACAGCAGGCGCACCGGCTTGAGGCGGGCCACGGCCGGGTTTTTGGTATCCAGCATAATGATGGGCGTCAGGTCGTCGCTAGCCACGAAGCGCCGGACGACCGAGCCCTCCACGCTCAGCACCAGGCTTTCGCCGGCCTGCACGCCCGGCATAGGCGCCTGCCCCACCGAATCGGTCACGGCCACCAGGGTGCCCCCCGCATTGGCCAGCTTCACGCCGCGCAGGGGCTCGCCGTTCTCATCAGTTACCGAAGGCGTGAACACCTGGGGCACGGGCGCCCGGTTGAGCTCGGTGGGGGTGCCGGGCGTTTTGGCCGTGTCGCTTTCCACCACGGCGCGCTGGGCCGGCAGCGGTACGTTGATAATCTGCGCCCGAGCAGCCGGCGTAATGGCGACGCCCGCAGCAGCTAAAAATAATAGTCGGCAGAGCGCCCTTGAGGGTAAGGGTTTAGGCATAGAAAAAAGGAGGTAGCGGAAGACGCTGGGTGGGAAAATACGGGATATCAACGGCGAGCGCACCGGCCCGGCCAACTACAGTAAGTACATGCTCACCACAGCCGCCGACCAGTACTGGCCCGCCTTGCAGCAACGCAAAAGTAGAAGCCGACCTAGCGGCCCGGCGGGGACGTTTTCACCAATTAGCAGGGGGTAAATTCATCTGTTACTTAACTATTACCCGCTAGTTAAGCGCGTATTCACCCTTAATATAACCCTCCTAACTTGTTTTATATCAGCAATAATAAGCATCTACCAGCTTACTACCAGGGGGTAGAAACCCGTCAGTGATGGCGGCCCCAGGTTGGGCAGCCATACTTACCTTGCAACCTAGTTGGGCGCTGCTCCTAGGGGCAGTTTTTGCTCAGAAGTATATCCTTATTTTACTCAGCCGGGCGGCCAGCGCCCTACCTGGCTGCTTACGCCCCTTGTCGCTTCCTTCTGCCGCGCTTATGCTGCTTTTTTACCGCTGTTTGCTTTCGCTGGCACTACTATTCTCGTTAGTAGCGGGCGCGCGGGCACAGGACACTGCCCCGAGCGAGTTTCGCTTCGAGCACCTCACCGTAGACCAGGGCCTGAGCCACAGCGACGCCATGGCCGTGGCCCAGGACCAAGCCGGCTTTATCTGGGTGGGCACCAACCGCGGCCTCGACCGCTACGATGGCTACGAGCTCAAACAGTACCTGCTGCCCATCACGCGCCAAGGCGTGGCTGGCAACCGCATCAAGGTGCTGCACGTGGCCCCGGCCACCGGCCGCCTGTGGGTGGGCACCGAGCGCGCTGGCCTGCACTACTACGATGCTACCGCCGACCGGCTGCTGCCCTTGGGCAAGCAGCAAATCCCGGCTGCCTACCGCCCGCTGCTGGGGCAGCTCGCCAATGTTAGCATTATGGCCCTGGCCTCCGATGCGCAGGGGCGGCTGTGGGTGGGCACCCAGCAAGACGGGCTTTTTGTGCTGACGTTTGGCGCGCGCGGGCAGCTGGCCAGCCTGCGCCGGGTGCTGCCGGCCGTGCGCGCCACCGCCGAATACTACATCAGCAGCCTGGCCACCGATGCCGAGGGCAACGTGTGGGTGGGCTCCTACGACCGGGGCCTGGGCCGGGTGCGCGCCGGCAGCACCCGGCCCGTAATCGAGGCCACGGCAGTAACCGACCAGGTGCGGGTGCTATACGTGGACCGGCGCGGCGATTTCTGGATAGGCCTCGACCAGCGGGTGCTGTGGGTGAGCGCCGCCAACCGCCGGGCCGGGCGCGAACTGGCCGCCCACCCCCAGCCCCTGGCCTACCCGCAGATGCAGGCGCTGCTGCTCGACTCGTTTGGCCGCCTCTGGGTGGGCACCACCTACGGCCTCTACGTGTGGGAGGCCGGCGCCGTGACGGGCACCGCCCCGCCGCTGCGCGCCACCCCTACCCTGCTGCTGCCCACCGACGGCGAGCCCGGCGGCCTCAACTCCGAGCGCATTCACCAGCTGTTTGAAGACCGCACCCAGGTGATGTGGCTGTGCGCCTCGGCCGGCGGCCTCAACAAGGTAAACCTGCGCCAGAAGCCTTTTGGGCAGCTGCGCCGCCAGCGCGCCGGCCAGGCCGCCCTGGCCAGCAACTACATCAACGCCATTTACAAGGAAGAAGCTACCAACACGCTGTGGCTGGGCACCCGCAACGGTGTGCAGGCCTACGACCTTACCCGCCAGGCCTATCGCAGCTACCTCAGCAAGGACAAAGCCGTGGGCCGGAGCGGCGTAGAGGTGTCGGCTATTTTTAAAAGCCGCACGGGCACGCTCTGGATTGGCACCCGCAACCTCGGCCTCGTGAGCCTGACGCGCACTGGCGGGCGCGAAACCCTTACCCTTCACAACCCACTGGTAGACAGCACCAACCCGCTGCACAATGCCAGCATCGAGCGGCTGACCGAGGACCGCGCCGGCAACCTGTGGGCGGCCACGTTCAACCTGGGCCTCCTGCAGTTCAGCCCCCAGGGCAAGCTCCTGCACGTGTACCGAGCGGGCCAAAATGGCTTGCCCACCAGCCGCTTTACCTACCTGCTCTACGACCCGCGCCACGATGTGCTGTGGGCCAGCACCACCGACCAGGGCCTGCTGAAGCTGCGCGTGGGCCCCGACTCGCTGCGCGTGCTGCGGCAGTTTAAGCACCAGCCCGACGCGGCCGATGGCCTGCGGGTCAACTACGTGTGGCCGTTATTGCTCGACCGCCAGGGCACGCTTTGGGTGGGCACCATCGGGGGCGGGCTGCACCGGCTCGATACCGATGCCCGGGGCCGCGAAACCGTGCGCAGCCTGCACCAATACCTGCCCGAAACCGACGTGGAAAGCCTGCTGGCCGACGATGCCGGCCACCTCTGGATAGGCGGCACCGGCCTCTACCGCTACGCTCCCGCCAGCCACCAGTACCTGCGCTACGACGTGGCCGACGGCCTGCAAAGCAACGCCTTCAAAATAGGGGCCGCCGACCGGGGGGCCGACGGCACGCTCTACTTTGGGGGCATCAATGGCGTGAGCTACTTCCAGCCGGCCATGATTCAGCCCAACCCCTACGCGCCGGTGGTGCAGATAACGGGGCTGCGCATCGCCAACCAGCCGGTGGCCGTGGGCCAGGCCCTGCGCGGCCAGGTGCTGCTCAGGCGCCCGCTCGCAGTGCCCCAAACGGTGGTTATCCGGCCGGCCAACAACGACTTCTCGGTCGAATTCGTGGGCCTCAATTACGCCAATCCGCAGAAAAACCGCTACGCCTACCAGCTCGACGGCTACAACCGGGGCTGGGTCACGCCGCCGCCCGGCCAGCGCTCGGCCAGCTTCGCCAACCTGCCGCCCGGCCACTACACCCTGCGCGTGAAGGCCAGCAACGGCGAGGGCGCCTGGAGCGCCCGCCCCGCCACCATCAGCTTCGACGTGCGCGTGCCCTGGTACAAAACCGGCTGGGCCTACGCCCTCTACGCCCTGGTGCTGGTGGGCGGCGTGGCCCTGTACCGGCGCATCGAAATGACGCGCCAGGGCTTGAAAAGCAAGCTGGTGCTGGAGCAGTTTCAAACTGAAAAAGAAAAGGAGCTGACCAATCTCAAGCTCGGCTTTTTCACCAACATCAGCCACGAGCTGCGCACGCCGCTCACCCTGATTTTGGGACCGATGGAGGAGATTATGCGCAGCCCCGGCCCGGTGCCCGGCCTGCCCGCCAAAGTGCAGCTCATGCACCGCCAAGCCCGCAAGCTGCTCGATTTGGTAAACCAGCTGCTCGACTTTCGGAAGGTGGAAACCGGCCACGTGCCGCTGTGCGCCGCCCGCCAGGCGGCCGGGCCGTTTATTGCCGAGCAATACGCCAGCTTTCAGCACCAGGCCCACGAGCGCGGCGTGCAGTACGGGCTCGACCTGCCCGCCGAGCCGGTGGAGCTGTTTTTTGACCGCGGCAAGCTGGAGATTATTCTGACCAACCTGCTGGCCAATGCCTTCAAATACGTGCGCGACCAAGGCCGCGTGGAGCTGGCGGCCGCAGTGGTGGGCAGCCCGGCCGGCCCGGCCGCGTATGCCCACGGCCAGCTGGCCGGCAACTACTTGAAAATAAGTGTCTCAGATACCGGCGTGGGCATTGCCGCGCACGAGCTAGACCGCATTTTTGACCCCTACTACCAGGCCGCCCACACCAACACGCTGCGCATGACGGGCACTGGCATCGGGCTGGCCTTGGCCCGGCAGTTTGCCGAGCGCCACGGCGGGCAGCTCACGGTGGCCAGCACCCAGGGCGTGGGCTCCACCTTCGAGCTGCGCCTGCCTTTTGGGCACCAGCACCTGCGCCCCGAAGACCTGGCCCCCGAGCCCGAGGCCGCCGAAATCGCGGCCGAAACGCCCCTGCCCGAGCCGGCCGCCGATGAGCTGCTGACCGGCGAGCTCACGACCGACCGGCCCGCGCCCGCCGGCCCGCCGCGCCTGCTGGTGGTAGAAGACCACGACGAGGTGCGCGAGTACCTGTGCGCGCTGTTTGCGGCCGACTATCAGGTGCTGGCCGCCGAAGACGGCGTGGTGGGCTGGGAAATGGCGCTGGCGCAATTGCCCGACCTCATTATCTCGGACGTGATGATGCCGCGCTCCGATGGCCTAGAGCTGTGCCAGCGCCTCAAGCAGCACCCCAAAACCAGCCATATTCCGGTGCTGCTGCTGACCGCCCGCACCGCCGAAACCCACGAGCTGGAGGGCCTCGGCACCGGGGCCGACGACTACGTGAGCAAGCCCTTCAACCCCACCCTGCTGCACGCCAAGGCTGAGGCCCTGCTGCGCAACCGCCGCAAGCTGCACGAGTTTTACCAGCGCCGCATCTTTCTGCAGCCCACCGAGATAGTGGTGGCCGACGCCGACCGCGAGTTTCTGGAAAAAGCCATGCATGTGGTCGAGCAGCACCTCGGCGACGCCGACTTTAGCGTGCAGGTGCTGGTGCGCGAAATGGGCATGAGCAGCTCGGTTTTTTACCGCCGCATCAAGAGCATCACCGGCCAAACGGCGGTCGAGTTTATTCGCGATGTGCGCCTCAAGCGCGCCGCCCAGCTGCTGACCAGCACCACCATGCGGGTGTCGGAAGTGGCCTTTGAGGTGGGCATCGAGAATGCCAAGTACTTCCGGCAGGTGTTTCAGAAGCTTTTTGGCATGACGCCTTCGGAGTATGCCCGGCAGCAGCGGGGCGCGGCGGCCCCGGCCGAGTAGCCGGGGCCGGCTTTTTGGCGCGCTGGCAAAATTGGCAACTACGCTTGCAACGATTTGTGGCCCAACCTTCTCCTGGGTT
The DNA here is from genome assembly GCA_022701825.1 of Hymenobacteraceae bacterium. Classification (GTDB taxonomy): domain Bacteria; phylum Bacteroidota; class Bacteroidia; order Cytophagales; family Hymenobacteraceae; genus Hymenobacter. Next base: position 19,735 of record JAKONR010000331.1, read on the forward strand.
AACTACAAAATCCTTTTTCGCCGATGAAACAGCTTAGCCTGTCCGTACTACTTACGCTGCTGGCCGTGGGGCCGCCGGCCCACGCGCAGCAGCGCCTGACCCAACAGCAGGAGAAAAACCTGGTGGCCTTTGCCCGCATCTTTGGGTACGTGCGCTATTTCCACCCCAGCGACGAAGCGCAGACTATCTCCTGGCCGATGCTGGCCACCAAGGGCAGCCGCCAAATGCTGGCCGTGCAAGACGATGCCGCGCTGGTGCGGGAGCTGAATAACCTGTTTCAGCCGCTGGGGCCGACCATCCGGGTATTCCCGACCAGCCAGCCGGTAACATTCGACCCGGCCGCGCTGCGGCCGCCCGCGGCGGCGCGGGCTACGCGGGTGGTGTCGTGGCAGCACCAGGGCATTGCTACCGGCGAGGGCAAAACCTACCACAGCATCCGGCTGAACCGGCCCGGCACCGCGGCCGACGGTATGCCGCTCGCCAGCAATGTAGATGTCAGCAAATTTGCGGGCCTGCCCTACAAGCTAGCCCTGAGCTGGCGGCGCGGCAAAAACAGCCCCCACGCCACCTTCGCCATCACCCATCGCCAAACGCTGGGTGGCCTCGAAAACCGCCGCGCCACCCAGCGCCAAGCCAACCAAACCCTGACCGCCGCTGGCCGGCGCTACCTGTTCAGCGGCAAAATCGACTCGGCGGCCCGGCGGCTGGATATAGCGCTCAGCTTGCCGCCCGGCTTCGACGATAGCCTGCACGTGACGGCGGCCGTTATCGTGCAGGGCAAGCAAGTGCTGCTGCCGCTGGCGCCGGGCGAAGCCGGCGACCCCGCCGAAAAGCAGACCATCGAAGTGGCTTTCTCCTCGCCCGACCTGCTGGCCGAGCCCCTGTTTAAGGAGCAGTCGCAGCTCGGCGACTACGTGGCCCGCGAGGTGGTGCCGGGCATCAGCTGCCTCGTGCCGCTGGCGCTGGCCGCCGACAAGGCGCACACCTACCCGGTAGGCGACTCGCTGAAGCTCAACCAGCTGCACGTGCGGCCGGCCGACCGGGCCAAGTATCCGGCCGAGTGGGCGCGCTACCAGGGCGAGCGCACCCTGGGGCTGCCCGAAGTGCGGCTGGCCGACGTGGTGGAGGGCTGGAACGCGCTGCGCCACGGCTACGCCTACTGGGCCAGCGCCAGCGTGCCCCCCGATACGCTGCTGCCCCAGACGCTGCGCCGGGCCTACGCCGACAATACCACCATCGGGTTTGTGCGCACCCTGCGGCTGATGCTGGCCGCCCTCAACGACGGGCACGCCTGGGTCACGACCACGTTTGAGGAGCCGCGCAACTACGGGCTGCCGCTGCGCTTTGGGCGGGCGGCGGGCCAGGTAGTGGTCGCGCACGTGCCATTTCCTAAAGAAACCCCGCAGGTGCGGCGCGGCGACGTAGTGGAAGCCATCGACGGCGTGCCCGCCGAGCAGGTGCTGGCCGAGCGGGCGCGCTTCGTGTCCGGCTCGCCCCAAAACAAGGAGTACCAGGCCTTTTGGTCGCTGGCCAGCACCCCCAACGACCGGCCCGCCGCGCTGCGGCTGCGCCGGGGCGACAGCCTGCGCACCGTTACCCTACCCCGCCAAAAAAACGTCGGCATGTGGCTGCCCCAGCCGCCAGCCAACGGCTGGCTGGCCCCCGGCGTTTATTACTACAACCTGGCTACGTTTAGGGAGAAGCTGAGCCCTGCCGACTATCAGACAATGAGCCAGGCTAAAGCGGTGGTATTCGACATCCGCAACTACCCCCAAGAAGGCTTATTCTCCCTGGTGCCGCTGCTACTGACTAAACCGTCCGACCTGGGCTTCATCTATGACATGAATATGCTACGGCCCGACCAGGAGGGCCTGCGCTCGGGCTCCAACGTGAGCCACTACGCGCCCGGCCTGCAGCACCTGCCCGGCCGCATGTACTTTCTGACCGATGCCGTAACGCAAAGCTACCCGGAAACCTTCCTGGCGATGGTACGGGGCCTGCATTTGGGCACCCTGGTGGGCCGCCCCACCTCGGGGGCCAATGGCGGCCGCACCCAGTTGGCGCTGCAAGGCGGCCTCAGCATCGGCTACAGCGGCCAACGGGTGCTGAATGCCGACGGCAGCCGCCACCACGCCATCGGCATCCAGCCCGACATACTGGTGGAGCCCACATTGGAATCCGTACGCAAGGGGCAAGACTTGATTTTAGAAACGGCTTTGCGGCTGGCGAAGGAAGTTCGGTAAGCAGGCAGTTAGCCCCAGCAAAAAGCCCCGCGATTCGGCCGAATCGCGGGGCTTTTTGCTGGCCGCCGCCGGGGCCAAAATACCGCCTCGTAAGGTGCGTTTGCCGCGTGAGGCTTTCATGAATAGCAGCATCGTTACTTACTAAATAACAGATTGATAACCTTGCTTGTGCCAGTAGCAATAAGGTAGTATAGCAGTAATAATTGTGAAATATTGGGGACGGAATTTTGCACCGTCAATCCAACCTGCGGGCTGACCACTCCTTTTAGAAAAAGGATGCTGTAGACCTGCTCGGCCAGCACCCACCTGGCCCGCCTTGCGCCTGCTACCCCTCCCCACTTTTTTTATGAAACAGTATTCTACTAGTATCAGCGCCCGGATTGGGCGCTACGGGCGCAGCCTTGCCCCAACCCTAGTTTTGGGGCTGCTGGCGGGGCCGGCCCTGGCCCAGACCCAGGCCGTGAGCGGCCAGGTAAAAGACGCCAAGGGCGAAGGCCTGCCGGGCGTCAATGTCATCCTGAAAGGCAGCGCGCAGGGCACCGTCACCAACGGCGAGGGCCGCTACTCGCTGAGCGTGCCCGCCAATCAGGCGGGCGCCACGCTGGTGTTTTCGTTCGTGGGCTACAAGGCGCAGGAAGTGCCGGTGGGCAGCCAAACCAGCCTCAACGTGACGCTGGGCGAAGACCAGCAGGAGCTGAACGAGATAGTCGTAACGGCGCTGGGCATCAAGAAGGAAGCCCGCACCATCGGCTACACCACCCAGGAAATATCGGGCGCGCAGCTGGTG
>JAKONR010000332.1 GCA_022701825.1 Hymenobacteraceae bacterium
CCTGCGCCTGCATGGCCTGGATGTACTTCACGAAGTACTGCGCGTAGGCCCCGTAGTACTGCGTTTGCAGCTTGCCGCCGATGGGGCTGTTGTTGGTTTTCATCCAGCTCGGGGCCGTCCAGGGCGAACCCAGAATTTTGATGCTGGGATTGATGGCCACAATTTCCTTGAGCACCGGAATGAAATACGTCAGGTCGGGGGCCAGGCTGAAATTAGCCAGCGTAGGGTCGGGCGAGGTCGAGTCGTCGTAGGTGTACACCTGGCTGCTCAGGTCCGAAGCCCCGATGCTGACGCGCAGGTAGCTGATACCGATACCATTACCCGCCGTCGAAAACAGCTCCTTGAGCAGCGTAGCCCGGTCGGTGGCCGCCATCTGGCTCAGCACGTAGGCACTGCCCCCGGTGAGGGTGTAGCCGAAGCCATCCATCGTTTGGTAGGTCTGGGTGGTATCAACTGCGATGGTGGGGTTGGTGTTGGTAGCGGCGTTAAAATCCAGCCCCGCAGGCTGGTTGTAAAGCAGCGCGCCCTTGTCGGGCGTGGTCAGCCACACGGCCACCTGGCCGGTGGGCGCGGGCAAAATCGGGGGCGTAGGCGTGGGGGGCACGCTGCCGGCTTCTTTTTTCTGGCAGCAGGCCAGCAGGGCGAGCGCCAGCAGCGCAGCGGCGGGGCAGGTGGGAAAAGGCATGGGGTAGGAGCTATTGTTAAAAGAAAAACAGACTATTGTCATGCTGAGCGCAGCGTAGCGGAGTCGAAGCATCTCTGCCGGTGAACTAACTCCTGATGCCAGCAACGAAGCGGTAGAGATGCTTCGACTGCGGCTGCGCCTTCGCTCAGCATGACGGACGCCCTTGCTACCTCACCACACGTAGGTAGCCACCGCGCCAGCCGGCAGCGTAGCAGCGGCTGCTTGCTTCTTATAAACCAGGCTGAAAGTCTGGGGTGCGTTCTGGTCGTTCACGACCAGCAGCACGTGCTGGCCGGTGGGCGTGCGGTAGGCTACGTTGGGCAGGCCGGCGGCCGTGGTAGAGCCGATGCGCACCGAGCCGCTGGGCACGAACTTGCTGGCGTGGGCCACCGTGTAGTAAGCCACGTTGCGGGTCACGGCGTCGCCGGGGGCCAGCGTGAGGGCCCCGAGGCACTCGGTGCAGCCGCCCGGCGTGTGCGGGTTTTGCTGTGGGTCGGCGGCGAGGTTCCACTCCAGCACGGTCTTGGCCCAGTTGCGCGGCGCGCCGATTTCGAGGTTTTTCACGTGCCAGCCCAGGTTGCCGGCGAAGGTGGTTTTCGAGCCCGTCCACTGCTCGGTGAAGTACACGTTCTTCTTTGGATACGCCTCGTGCACCTTGCTCAAGGCCTCAATCGGCCCGGCGTAGAGGTGAAACGCCGACCCATCGACGTAGGAGTTGGCCGCGGCGTCGCCCAGCACCGTGAGTGGGTATTCGGGCTTGTCACAGTTGTGGTCGTAGGTGATGATTTTGGTTTTCAACCCTGCCCCCCTAAAAGCCGGCCCGAGGTGCTTGCCCACAAACGTGGCTTGCTCGTCGGCCAGCATCAGCAGGCTGGGGTTGTTGCCGGGGTGCAGCGGCTCGTTTTGCACCGTAATGGCATCCAGCGTGATGCCGTGCTTTTGCATGGCTTGCAGGTACTTCACGAAGTACTGCGCGTAGGCTCCGTAAAACTCGGGCTTGAGCGAGCCGCCCTTGCTGGCGCCGTTGGTTTTCATCCAGGCCGGCGGGCTCCAGGGCGAGCCCATCAGCTTGATGCTGGGGTTGATGGCCAAAATCTCCTTCAGCACCGGAATCAGGTGCGCCTCGTCGGGCGCCAGGCTGAAGTGCGTGAGCTGCGGGTCGGTTTCGCCGGCTGGCCGGTCGTCGTAGCTGAATACCGTCGCGTCGAGGTCCGACGCCCCGATGCTCAGGCGCAAGTAGCTCACGCCGATGCTAGTACCGGCCGTGCCAAACAGCTCGCGCAGCAGCCGCGCGCGCGCCGGGGCGCTCATGGCGTGCAGCAGCTCGGCGCTGCCGCCGGTGAGGCAATAGCCGAAGCCATCCATCGTCTGGAAGGTTTGGCGGTCGTCTATTTCGATGGCCGGGCCCATTGGGGTGGCTTTGCCAAAGGCCAGGCCACCGGCCTGCGGCTGCAAGAGCTGGCTTTGGTCGGGGGTAGTGACCCAAGCCAAAATGCCGGCTTGGGGGCTGGTTTTGGCGCGCTGGGCGTGGGCGGGCAGCAGGCTTAGCGTGAGCAGGGCGGCTAGCGCCCAGCGGCCAGCAGAAACAGGAAGTATCGTGAGAGTAGCCATAAAAAGAAGCAAAAACGCCTGCCTTTACCTCGGCAGGCGCTTTGGTTGGTACACTGTCGCTCCGGGACCGGATAGTTCTTTATCCACTTTTCCCAGCCCGGGCCCCGAAACGACAGGTAGTTTTTGGGGGGTATTAGTACCGTTCTGACGTGGGCGCCTCACCCCCCGGCCCCCTCTCCGAAAAGGAGAGGGGGAGCCGACCGCAAACGGACGGTAGCAGTCGTCAGAAAGTCGTCCGGCTCCCCCTCTCCTTTTCGGAGAGGGGGCCGGGGGGTGAGGCGCCCACGTCAGAACAGTACTAATACCCCGGATTCTGCTGCACCAGCGGGTTGGTGTTAATCTCGCCCTGCGGCAACGGGAAGAGCAGGTAGTTGGCATCGCGCGAGCCGTTGCGCTGCTGCGCGATGATGTCGAAAGCCGTGACGGCGTGCGTGGCCGAGGCATCGGCCTGGGTGTGGCGGGCGTAGCGCAGCAGGTCCCACCAGCGCTCGCCCTCGAAGGCCAGCTCCAGGCGGCGCTGGCGGTCGATTTCGTTGCGCAAGGCCTGCTTAGAAAGGGCCTGGGTCGAGCTCAGGGTGAGGGCCGCGAGGCCGGCGCGCTGGCGCACCAGGTTCAGCTTGGTCAGCACGTCCTGGCTGGGGCCGGTTTGCTCGTTTACGGCTTCGGCGTAGGTTAGCAGCACTTCGGCGTAGCGCAGCACGTAGGTGTTGTCGGTCGAGTTGAAGTTATTGCCGATGCTGCGCCACTTGTACACGAAGGGGCCCACGTCGTTGCTGTTGCCGCCGTTGCCGGGCTTGCCGTCGATGTAGCTGGCGTGGTTGCGGCCGATAACGCGGCCCGCCGCCGAGTTCACGGTGCCCGTGTAGGCCCAGCGGTTGTCATTCACGGTGTCGGCGTAGGCGATTAGCTCGGCCGTCGGAATGTTGAATTTCGGAAACGAGTAGGTAGCCAGCGGCGAGGGTAGCAGTAGGTCGGGCAGGATGCTGCCGCCGTCGGCATTGCCGGCGTACTGAATCTCAAAAAGCGACTCGGCCCCTTTATTCTCAGCCGGGTACAGGGCATTAAACGAGCCCAGCGTAATGTTGCTGGCCAGCACTTTGTTGGCGGCCGTTTGGGCGGCGGCCCAGTTGCGGCGCGTGAGCTGCACGCGGGCCAGCAGGGCGTTGGCCGAGTTCTTGGTGGCGCGGTTGGGGTTGCTACTGCGCATCTGGATGGCGGCGCGCAGCAAGTCGGCTACTATCTGGTCGTACACCTGGTCGGCGGTCGAGCGGGCCAGGTTCACGTCGGCCGGGGCGCCGCTTTCGGTGGGCGTGAGGCGCAGGGGCACGCCGCCGTAGGCGCGCACCAGGTTGAAGTAGCTGAGCGCCCGGATGAAGCGCGCCTCGCCCAGAATCTGGCTGCGGCGGGCGGTGTCCATCGTCACGGTGGGCACGTACTTGAGCACGATGTTGGCCCGGTTCACGCCGATGTAACCCTGGCGGTACACGTTGCCTACCTGGCTGGTCGTGGGCGTCCAGATGATTTTATCCATCGCGTTCACGTCGC
>JAKONR010000500.1 GCA_022701825.1 Hymenobacteraceae bacterium
AAGCCTTTTGGGGCCACGGCCCGCATCGAGCGGCAGGCCACCGAGCTGAGCGCCACGCAGCGGGCTTTTTTGGATGACCTGACCCGGCGCTACAACCAGAAAACGGCCGCCAGCAAAGCCTATACCCAGCACCACCGCGCCCACATGGCCGACCCGCGCGTGGTGTCGGGCTTCCGGCCGCTGACCAAGGAGCTGGTGTACCCGCTGGTAGTGAATAAGTCGGCCGGCAGCCGGCTGTGGGACTTGGATGGCAACGAGTATATCGACGCACTCAACGGGTTTGGCTCATCGCTGCTCGGCCACCAGCCTGCGTTTATCAAGGAAGCTTTGTACGCCCAAATCGAGCTGGGCTACGAAGTAGGGCCGCAGCACGCGCTGGCCGGCGAGGTGTGCCAGCTGCTGAGCGAGCTCACCGGCCACGACCGCGTGGCGCTCTGCAACACCGGCTCGGAGGCCGTGCTCGGGGCCATGCGCGTGGCCCGCACCGTCACGGGGCGCTCGCTCGTCGTGGCCTTCACCGGCTCCTACCACGGCATTGTGGACGAAGTGCTGGTGCGCGGCACCAAGAAGCTGAAATCGTACCCGGCCGCCCCCGGCATCCTGCCCGAATCGGTGCAAAATATGCTCATTCTCGACTACGGCACCGATGACAGCCTTCGCATCATCCGGGAGCGGGCGCCCGAGCTGGCGGCCGTGCTGGTCGAGCCGGTGCAAAGCCGCCGGCCCGATTTTCAACCCATTGAGTTTTTGAAACAAGTGCGTGAGGCAACGACCGCCTCGGGCACGGCGCTGATTTTTGACGAAGTCATCACCGGCTTCCGGCTGCACCTGGGCGGGGCGCAGGCGCTGTTTGGCATTCGGGCCGACCTCGCCACCTACGGCAAAGTAGTGGGCGGCGGCCTTTCGATTGGCGTAATCGCGGGCGCCGAGGAGTGGATGGACGTGCTCGACGGCGGCCACTGGCAGTACGGCGATGCGTCGTACCCCGAGGTGGGCGTCACCTATTTTGCGGGCACCTTCGTGCGGCACCCGCTGGCGCTGGCGGCCGCCAAGGCCTCGCTGCACTACCTCAAGGCCCAGGGGCCGGCTTTGCAACAAGGCCTCAGCGCCCGTACCGAGCGCCTGGCTCAGGCCCTGAATACCGGGTTTTTGGGCCTGGGTCTGGCCATTAGCGTGGTGCACTGCGGGTCGCTTTGGAAAATTAAATTCCACCACGACGTGCCCTACGGCGAGCTGTTGTTCACGCTGATGCGCGAGCGCGGCATTCATATCTGGGATGGCTTCCCGTGCTTCCTCACCGCCGCCCACACCGATGCCGAGGTTGACCAGCTGGTGGCCGCCGGCCTAGCCAGCGCGCAGGAATTACTAGCGGCCGGCTTTTTCAAAGCCAGCGCGGCGGCCAAAATAGCGGCCCCCGCCCCGGCCAGCGCGCCGCCGCTGGCCGGGGCCGGCACCTCGGCGCAGCTGAGCCGCCCGCCCGTGGCTGGTGCCCGGCTGGGGCGCGATGAGGCGGGCAATCCCGCCTGGTTTGTGGCCGATCCGGCCCACGCGGCCAGCTACCAGCAACTGGCTTTTTAGGATAATGACTAGGTTTATTTATGCTGCTAATCAGCGGTATGAAGATGTTATTCAGGAGCTTTAAAGAGCAAATGGATGCGTTTGGCGAGTAACCAGCCGCACCCGGCGCTTCGCGCCGGGTGCTGGCGGTATGCTGGCTGAATTTTGAGTTAAATCTGCGCGACAATCAAGCTAGCCTTCCGGATATAAGTTATGGTAATGCACACTGGGGTTTTATTGGAAAGCCCGCCGCCCGAGCAAGCCGTATTCGACCCATTTGCCGGTCCCGAAATCGTGGCCCTGGCCCCTGTAACCGAGCCGCAGGCCGAGATATGGGCTGCCTGCGTGCTGGGCGGCGACGATGCCAGCCGGGCCTACAACGAGTCGGTGACGCTGCACCTGCGGGGCCGGCTCGACGCCCCGGCCCTGAGCCGGGCCTGGCAGGCCGTGCTCGAGCGCCACGAGGCGCTGCGCTCGGTATTCAGCCCCGATGGCCAGTACAGCTGCGTGCTGCGCGAGGTGCCCGCCGCCCTCGCCTTCGAAGACCTGGGCCACCTGGCCGCCGCCGAGCAAAAAAAGCGCCTGGCCGCCGGAAGCAAGCGCGAGGTGCGGCACGTATTTGACCTGCTGCACGGCCCGCTGGTGCGCGCTACGCTGGTGCGGCTGGCGCCCACCGAGCACCGCCTGGTGCTCACGGCGCACCACTTGGTGTGCGATGGCTGGTCGCTGGGCGTGGTGCTGCAAGACCTGAGCCAGCTCTATACTGGCTACTGCCAGGGGCTGCCGGCGGCCCTGCCCGAAGCCCCGCTTTTTCGGCACTACGCCGACCAGCTGCTGCTGGCCAGCGGCGCCCCGGCCAGCCAGGCTGCCGAGCAGTATTGGCTAGGGCAGTACCAGGGCGCGGTGCCGCAGCTGTCGCTGCCCACCGACCGGCCCCGGCCCGCCGCCCGCACCTACCAGAGCGCCCGCGCCGACTACCCGCTGGCGCCCGCGCTGGTGGCGGGCCTCAAGCAGGTGGGCCGCCGGGCGGGGGCCAGCCTGGTCACGACCCTGCTGGCGGCCTTTGAGGTGCTGCTGCACCAGCTCACGGGGCAGGCCGACCTGGTGGTGGGGTTGCCGGCGGCCGGGCAGGCGGCCAGCGGCCAGCCGCAGCTGGTGGGGCACTGCGTAAACCTGCTGCCCCTGCGCACCCAGCTCGATGCCAGCCGCAGCTTCAACGACTACTTGCGGCAGCGCAAAACGGCGCTGCTCGATGCCTACGAGCACCAGCAAATTACTTTCGGCAGCCTGCTCAAAAAGCTGCGCCTGCGCCGCGAGGCCGGGCGCGTGCCGCTGGTACCGGTGGTGTTTAACATCGACCTGGGCCTGACGAATGAGGTTGATTTTGGGGGCTTGGAATACGAGCTGGCCAGCAACCCGCGGGCCTTCGAGAGCTTCGAGCTGTTTTTGAACGCCAGCGGCTCGGAAACTGCCCTCACGCTGGAGTGGTCGTACAACACGGCCCTGTTTGACGCGGCTACCATCGGGCGCTGGATGGCTGATTTTGAGCGGCTGGCGGGCCAGCTGAGCGCGCAGCCTGCCGCCCCGCTGCGCGCGCTGGCCCCGGCCGGCGCGCCACTGCCCGCGGCCTACGCGCCGCTCAATGCGACGGCGCAGCCCTACCCGGCGCAGCACACGCTGCACCAGCTCATTGCGGAGCAGGCGCGCGCTACGCCGCAGCGCCTGGCCCTGCGGTTTCAGGCTGCCGAGCTGACCTACGGCGAGCTAAACCGGCAGGCCAACCAGCTGGCCAACTACCTTTGGCACCAGGGCGTGCAGCCCGGCGATGTCGTAGCCCTGGCGGTCGAGCGCTCGCCGGCGCTGGTAATAGCGCTGCTGGCGGCCATGAAGTGCGGGGCCACCTACGTGCCCCTCGACCCCTCGTACCCAGCCGAGCGCCTGGGTTTTATGCTCACCGACTCGGGGGCGAAGCTGGTGCTGGCGTCGGCCCCGGCCGCACTCGTGGCCCCGGTCACCGTGCTGCCTATAAACCAAGCGCTGGAAAGTGCCCGCCACTACTCCGACCAGGAGCCCGCTGCTGTGGTGAGCAGCCACGAGCTGCTGTACATCCTCTATACCTCGGGCTCTACGGGCAAGCCCAAAGGCGTGCAGGTGAGCCACCGCAATGCCCTTAACTTCTTGTGGAGCATGCGGCAGGCGCCCGGCATCGGGCCCGATGACCGGCTGCTGGCCATCACCACGGTGTCGTTCGACATTGCTGGCCTGGAGCTGTTTTTGCCGCTCGTGAGCGGGGCGGCCGTGGTGCTGGCCGATGCCTTCGCGGCCAAAGATGGCGCCGAGCTGCTGCGGCTGGTCGAGGCCGAGGGCATTACCCTGATGCAAGCCACGCCGTCGAGCTGGCGCATGATGCTGGACGCGGGCTGGCAGCGCCCGCTGCCGCTAGTGGCCCTGAGCGGGGGCGAGGCGCTGCCGCGCGAGCTGGCCGCCCGGCTGCTGGCCCGCACCCGGGCGCTGTGGAACATGTACGGCCCTACCGAAACTACCGTGTGGTCAACCATTCAGCCCGTTACGGGTACCGAAGCGGAAATACCCGTGGGCCGGCCCATTGCCAACACCCAGGTGTACGTGCTCGACGAGCACGGCCGGCCGGTGGGCGCGGGCGCGGTGGGCGAGCTCTGCATTGGGGGCGCTGGCGTGGCGCGGGGCTACCACCGCCGCCCCGACCTCACGGCCGAGAAGTTCATCGCCGACCCCTTTGCGGAGGAGCCCGGCGCGTTGCTTTACCGCACCGGCGACCTGGGCCGGCTGCTGCCCACCGGCGAGCTGCAATGCCTGGGCCGCCTCGACCAGCAAGTCAAAATCCGGGGCTACCGCATCGAGCCCAGTGAGATAGAGCACGCGCTTATTTCGCTGGACGAGGTGCGCGAGGCCGTGGTGGTGGCCCAGCCGCCGCAGGGCGGCGCCACGCGGCTGGTGGCCTACGTAGTGCCGGCCGCCCACTTGGCGCAGGTGCCCGGCAAGGCGCACATCAGCCGCTGGCAAAAGGCGCTGGCCGCCCAGCTGCCCGCCTACATGGTGCCCAGCGAAGTAATTATTCTGGAAGCCATTCCGCTGACCCTCAACGGCAAGGTAGACCGCAAGGCGCTGCCCCAGCTGGCTGTGCCGCACCCGCTAGGCCCGGCCGAGGCCGGGCTGGGCCGCCCGCGCACGGCCATGGAGCAGCTGGTGGCCACCGTGTGGCAAGAGCACCTGGGCGTGGCGCAGGTCGGCATTTTCGACGACTTTTTTCACCTGGGCGGGCACTCGCTGGTGGCGGTGCGCGTGATGGCGCGCCTGGCCAAGGAAACCGGCCAGCGCCTGCCATTGGCCACCCTTTTTGAGCACCCGACGGTGGAAAAGCTGGCCCTGGCCCTGGCGCCCGACAGCCAGCTTATTACCTGGGACGTGCTGGTGCCCATCAAGCCCCACGGCACCAAAACGCCGCTCTACGTGGTGCACGGCGCAGGCATGAATGTGCTGATATACAAGGCTATGTCGCAGCAAATGGCCCCCGACCAGCCCGTATATGGCTTGCAGGCCAAAGGCCTGAATGGCGTCGATGAGCCTTCGGGCAGCGTGGAGGCCATGGCGGCCGACTACGTGGCCGCCATCGTGGCGGCCAACCCGCACGGCCCGTATGCGCTGGCGGGCTACTCGTTTGGGGGCATTATTGCCTTCGAGATGGCGCGGCAGCTGCTGGCGGTCGGCCGCGAAGTCCAGTTTTTGGGCTTGTTTGATACCAATGCCGAGCAGCCCGACCACCACGACCCCTGGCTGCGCAAGTACTGGCGGCGCAGCCGCTACACTCTGCAAAACATAGCTTACAAGTGCTGGCTATTGAGCCAGCGCCCCAAAGCCGTGCTGGGCCTGCGGCTGCAAAGCCTGCGGCGCGCCACCATCGAAAAGCTCAAGTACGCCAGGGAGGAGCAGTACGAGCTGATAAACGGCCACTCGTACCGGCTGGGGCAGGTGCAGGCCGAGGCCCAGCGCAACTACCGCCTCGTGCCGCAGCCGCTGCAGGTGCAGCTATTTCGCTGCACCGAGCGCCTGTACTACGTCAGCGACGCCGCCCACATGGGCTGGCGCGAGTTTGCGCTGGGCGGCGTGCAGGTGCACGATATGCCGGGCAACCACTTCAACTTATTTGCCCCGCCCCACGATGCGGCGTGCGCCCGCGTGCTGCAAGCCGCGCTCGACGAGTGCTGCTAGCCAAGATTTCGCCGCCCGCCAAGTAGTATACCCGCCCGCTTTCTTTTTATCACCTTCCCCGCGCCGCGGCGGCCAGCCTCGCGGAGCGAGGTGCTGCCCGCGCCGCGCTCCGCTATGTTGCTTACTTATACCTCATTGCCGGCCGTCGATTGGCTGGTGCTGCCCGCCGCCGGGCTGCCGGGCTGCCGCCGCGAGGTGGCGGTGTGCCGGGTGCCGGTGGCCGAAAACCAGCTCCACTCGCCCCACCTGTTTGGGCTGCTGACGCTGGCCGAGCAGCAGCGCGCCCGGCGCTACCACGCCGTGGCCGACTACCACCGCTTTGTGGTGGGGCGGGCCACGCTGCGGCTGCTGCTGGGGGGCTGCCTGGGGGTGCCGCCGGCCGCGCTGCACTTCGCGGCCGGCCCCAACTACAAGCCCCTGCTGGCCACCGCCCCCGAGCTACACTACAACGTGTCGCACTCCGGCAACTGGGTGCTCATTGCCATCGGACCGATGGCGCTGGGGGTTGACGTTGAGAAAATCAACGCCGATTTTCCCTTTGAGGAAATACTAGACCACAGCTTTAGCCCCGCCGAGCGCGCCTTCGTGGCGCAGCACCCGGTGCCAGCCGCCGCCTTCTACCGGCTCTGGACGCGCAAGGAGGCCTTCGTGAAAGGCACCGCTCAGGGCATTGATGCCGATTTTGCCCGCGTGCCCGCCCTCGATGGCCGCCACCAGTGGCAGGCCGCCCACCCCAACCCCATCGGCAGCTGGACGGTGAGCAGCTTCGCGGCCGCCGCCGGCTACGTGGCCGCCCTAGCGTATCCGGCGGCCATCCCGGCCAGCCAAGTGCAGTTTTATGAGGTAGGGGAGGGGTTATTTAGGGGGTAATGGCATTATAAGCGCGGGTCAGGCTGAACGCAGGGCAGCATCTCTACCGCATCATTCAACGAGGCGGTAGAGATGCTGCCCTGCGTTCAGCCTGACCCGTGCTTACCAATCACTACTTACAACCAATCACTAAACAGCTACACCCAGGCCCAGCCGCGCCGGCGCTCGGCCACTTCTACCCCAAAATGCCGCAGGTAGCGCACCAGCGGCTCCATGTCGGGCAGCACAAGCGCGGTGAGAATGATGTCGCCCTGCGGCAAAGGCAGCCGCAGGTAGTCGTAGCGGCGCCAGAACACGCCGGGCCAGCGGCAGCGGCTCCACTCGATGGGGCTGGGGCCGGGCCAGCCCTGGCGGGCGGGGTCGTAGGCCAGCACGTCGTCGAGGGCTACTTGCAGGCGGCCCTTGGCGGGGTCGAAGACCAGCGTGGTGGCCGCGTTGAGGGTATAGTAGCGCAGGTGCAGCAGCAGGGCGGGGGCGGCCAGCGCCAGCACGGCCAGCAGCAGGCCCCAGGCCAGCCAGCGCTCGGCGGCGGTGGGGGCCAGCAGGCCCGGCCCGGCCGCCACCAGCCCCGCCACCACCGCCAGCACCGGCCACGTGAGCAGCGCCAGCTGCCGGGCCACGGTGGGGCGGTACACGGTGGTTTTTTTGCTGAACAGGCCGAGCGCCCAGCGCGCCAGCCCCAGCGCCACCACCAGCACCACGGCGGCCTCGAATAGCGGGCGGAGAAATCTCATAAGTGAAAATCCCCGCAGGGCGAATAATCGGCCGCGGCCAAGAAAAGAATAGGCGAGGGGCGCTCGCGCCAGCAAAATTAGCTGCCAAGCACCCGCCCGTAGAGCTGCCAAAAAGCCGTGCCCACGGCCGCCGCGCCGCTGCGGGCGGCGGCATCGGCTTGCAGGCAGGCGGGGGCGAAGCGGCCGGCCGCGCCCAATACCTGCGCCAGGGCGGCGGCCAGGGCGGCCTCGTCGTCGGGCTCGACCAGCAGGCCAAAGACCCCGGCTGGCTCGAACAGCTCGGGTACGCTGCCGGCCCGCGTGGCCACTACGGGCCGCCCGCAGGCGCGGGCTTCGAGCAGTACGCACCCAAAGGTTTCGGCGCGGCTAAAGGAAACCAGGGCGGTGGCCTGCTGCATCTCGGCGGCCACGGCGGGGTGCGGCAGCTTGCCCAAAAAGGCCACCGTGCCATCGGCCAGCAGGCCGAGCTCGGCGGCGTAGTGGCGCAGGCGCTGCTCGTCGGGGCCGTAGCCGGCCACGCGCAGTTGCAGGCCGGGCCAGGCCGGGCGCAGGCGGGCTACCACCCGCAGCACGCCCGACAGGTTTTTGACGGCATCGTGGAACGCCGACACGTGCAGCAGGCGGCGGGCGGCATCGGGCGCGGGCGCGCCGGGCGCGGGCCGAAATAGCGTGGTATCGACCACGTTGGCAATTACTTGGGTATAACTGTTCTGAATACCGACCTCGGCCATGGCCTCGGCCAGCGCCTTCGATACGGTGTGCAACGCCCCGGCCCGCCGCGCCACCAGCCGCGAGAGCACCCGGCGCAGGCCACCCAGGGCCGCCCGCCGCTGCGGCAAGTACAGCGTCCAGTGCTCGGTGATGATATAGGGCAGGCCGTGCACCAGCCGCAACGCCCAGGCCAGCAGGCCAGTACGCAGCAGCACGTGCACGTGCACCAGGCTGGGGCGGGCGCCGCCCCAGTGCCGCCGCACGGCCCGCACCCCGCGCAGGGCGCAGTATAGCCACAGTAGCAGCTTCAGGCTGCGGTCGAGCGGCCCGAGACCCGTGAGGCGGGCGCGGTAGTAGTAGCGCCAGGTAGGCACCGGCCCGCCCAGGTCGGCGTCCAGCTCGGTAAGGCCCCGCAGCGGCCCCCGCGCCACCGTGGCAAACACTACGGCCGACTGCGCCCCCGGCCCGGCCGCTGCGATGGTGGCCACGTGCCGGGCCACGAAGTCACCGTCCTGGTCGTCGTAGCGGTGCGGGTACCACTTAGGCAGGTGCAGAATGCGCAGCAAGGAGCAAAAAAGAGAAGAGAAAGAATCGACAAAACTGCCCCCGCTACGGCCGCGCTTAATTTTTTGTGGGACGCTTGCCACCGCTGGGCTGGGCGTCAATTTACCGTTTAGCAAGCGAAATAGCCCGTTAGGCCGCCAAACGGCCGCGTCGGTCGCTAAGGGCAGGATAGCCATAGTTTTGCGGCTCACCTTTGTACCACCTAATGCTGCGCCGGCGCTACCCGCACCCGCAGTGCTGCCCTATGTTACTCTCCATGACCGGCTTCGGCCAGGCCCACCGCGATACCGACCGCTACACCGCCACTATCGAGCTGCGCTCGCTCAACTCCAAAACCCTCGATTTGAGTTTGCGCCTGCCGCGCTTTCTGCAAAACCACGAGCTTGAAATTCGGCAGCAAATAACCAAAGCACTGCTGCGCGGCAAAGTCAACTTCAGCCTCGACTTTGCGCGCCCGGCCGCCGCGCCCGCCGCGTCGGTCCTCAACCGGGCCGCGCTGGCCGCCGCCTACCACGAGCTGCAAGCTATTGCCCAGGGCCTGGGCGTGGCCACCGGCGAAGAAACCCTGCTGGCCGCCCTGCGCCTGCCCGGCGTGGTGCCCAGCGCCGCCGAGCAAGCCCAGGCCGCCCAGGCCGACGCGGCCGACGAGCCCACCTGGGCCGAATTGCAGCCGCTGCTTACCGAGGCGCTGGCTGCCATGCAGCAGTTTCGGCACGACGAGGGCCAGACGCTGCAAAAGGAAATTCTGGGCTACGTGGCCACCATTCGGCAGCAGCTGGCGGCCGTGGAGCTGCACGACCCGCAGCGCATTGCCCATGTGCGCCAGCGCCTGGCCGCCCACCTGGCCGAGCTTACCCAGCACGAGCAGTTCAATGCCACGCGCTTCGAGCAGGAGGTGCTGTACTACATCGAGAAGCTCGACATCGCGGAGGAGAAAGTGCGGCTGGCGGCGCACCTCAACTACTTTGAGCTGGCCATGCAGCAGCCCGACGAGGCCGTGGGCAAAAAGCTGGGTTTTCTGGCCCAGGAGATTGGCCGCGAAATCAACACCATCGGCTCGAAGGCTAACGATGCCACGGTGCAACACTTGGTAGTAGGCATGAAGGAGGAGTTAGAGAAGATTAAGGAGCAGCTTAACAACATTTTGTAGCCCGCGTAAGCTTTTCAAAAATAATTGCTGCATCTTTCAGGCTAAGTTTTGTATTTATCTTATAAATAGGCTATGTTGGATAAGATAGAAATTGACCTAAATCATGAATTCTTTATTTGCTGTTTTAATAATAAAGTACTTGTTTTAAATGTTTTAAATTAAAAATATGTCGCGCTAATTTTTGGCTTTAATTGTTTATAGTCCAATTTAGGAGAACATATTGCTAGTTGGATTTTGGGTGTAACTTCGATTCAACAAAAGGCCAGCAAGCTATTTCAACGCTCACTTTTACTTCTTATGCTTATGAAATCTCTTTTACTAACGCTGCTCGTTTCTCTATCGGGCCTGCTGATGGCTGCCCGCCCTGCCTCCGAGATTGAGCTGATTAAGAAGCGCGTGCTGAGCGAGCGCGTAGAAGTGTTGATTCCGAAGGGCTTCGAGCTGATGACCGAGCAGCAGATGGACTTCATTTACTCGCACGCCAGCAGCCGGCCCAGCGTGGTGTTCACCAACAATAACCTGGTGACGCTCTCCTTCAATTACTCCGACAACGAGGCCGACCAGGATATGGTGGACGTGTACCAGACCAACTTCTCGAAAACCTACCACAAGCAGTACAAGCAAACTACCTGGTTTGGCGAGGGCGTGAAGGAGGTTTCGGGCCGCAAAGTGGGCTACCTCGAATTTATGAAGCCCGAGATGGGCCACGAAGTGTACACGCTGGTGTTCTTCACCGACGTGCAGGGCAAGCTGCTCATCTGCACCTTCAACTGCGCCGACCGCCAGAAGCCCGAATGGGAGCCGCTGGCCAAAAAAATCCTGAATTCGCTGAAAGCCAACAGCTAAGGAAGTACCGCGCCATGCGGGAAGTGGGGAATAG
>JAKONR010000501.1 GCA_022701825.1 Hymenobacteraceae bacterium
CGTAGCCTTGCAGCTCCGCGATTTCGGAGGGTAGGATAACGCCGCCACCGCCGCCGAAGATTTTGATGTGGCCCGCGCCGCGCTCCTTCAGCAGGTCAAACATGTACTTGAAGTACTCGTTGTGCCCACCCTGGTAGCTGGTGATGGCAATGGCCTGGGCATCTTCCTGAATGGCGCAGTCCACGATTTCCTGCACCGAGCGGTTGTGCCCCAGGTGAATAACCTCGGCGCCGCTGCTTTGAATAATACGGCGCATGATATTGATAGCCGCGTCGTGCCCGTCAAACAGCGCGGCGGCCGTGACGATGCGAACGTGGTTTTTGGGCTTGTAGGGGGCGGCGGGGGTGGGATGCATAGGGGAGAATGTAGCGCGGAGTGGCACTCCGCTTCCGGCCGGGGCCAGTAGGAAGCGAAGGGTTTTTAACTACGCGAAGGTACGAAAAAGCCCCGGCGGGGTCGGCCAGGGCTTGGTACTTATCGTTCCCTACTTCTGAGTAGCTGCAATAGAAGAATAAGCTCTCTTCCTACTGGGCTGGGAATGTGAGTAGGCGACCTCAGCAGTGCTTTGATAAAAGAATAATTCCTAGGCGGAATTTGAAGAATTGTTGCGGTTTGTTCAAGCAGGGCAAAATATTGCTCAGTAATTTCTATTTCAAATTCGAAGAGTTGTGTAGCAATGATGTCAAAGCCAAGTACCCACTCAGCGTAATCGAACATATCCTGTGCATTCTGAACATCTCGTTGGGGAAGGCCTAGGGCAGCTGCACCAGATAGCACAGCTTCTAGCAATGCTTGCTTATCAGGTTTTGCCTTTTTTCGAGCGAGTAGGCTGGTTATGAAACTAATCACCGTTGCCATTACCGCAGCTTCCGCAAGTCCACTCGAAGCCCCGGCAGCACGGCCTCGCTCGCTAGCTCGCGGTCGAAGCCTTCCACGGTTTCGTAGCCTGCCTGCCCGGCGCGGAAAATATACGCCTTCTCATCGTCGCACGAGAGCAGCCAGCCCAGCAGCGCCCCGCACTGGCGGTACTCTTGTATCTTGGCCAGCAGCACGTTGAGCGAGTCGGTTTTGGAGCGGAACTCGACTACGAACTCTGGGCACACGGGCGCAAATTTTTCCTGTTGGACTGGAGTTAATCCGTTCCACCTAGTAGGCGATATCCAGGAGGCATCGGGCGAGCGCACGGCCTTATTGGATAAAGTGAAGCCAGCATTGGAGTCAAAAATTTCGCCGGTTTCCTGGTTTTCTTCCCACCAGGAATAAAGCTGACCTAGCAGTCGGGCATTGCGCTTGCCCGTAATAGTAAAGGTGGGGGCCATAATCAGGATTTCGTGCTGCGCATTGCGCTCGATGCGCCACTTGCGATGCTGCTGGCAGAAGTTGAAAAACTCCTCCTCGCTCATCCGGCTCATGTAGGGGTCGTCGAGCACCAAAGGCTCGTCGGCAAAAAGCGGGTTCATAGCAAGGAAGTAAGGTGAGCTAGCAAGTAAGTGGTAAGTGGCTTTACACCCGCACCCCGCCGGCCAGGCCCACGCGCCAGGCCAGCAGCGCTAGGCCCGCCAGCGCCAGCAGCCCCCACGCCACGCGGGTAGGGCTGGGCGTCCATTTCTTCTGGCTAAACGACTCTTGCAGGCACCCCAGCGCCAGCGGAACTACCAGCAGGGCCATTGTGGCGTAGTGCAGGCCTTCATTGAGGCTGAGGGAGGGCAACCGGCTAATAATTAATAAAGAAGACCCCACCAGCCACGGCCCTACGATGGTAGCCCGCACCAGCTGCGGCCGGCGCTCAAACTGCAAAATGGTATGCGAATCCTGCGCCAGAATGAAGGGCGTGGCCGCCAAAAACCCCAGCACCACCTGCCCCGCCGCCAGCAGCAGCCCCAGCACCAGGCTCGGCCAGGTGCTGCCCGCCCCCAGCAGCCAATTGGGCACGTACCACCAGCCCGACTGCGTCACGGTATCGGCCAGTAGGCCCCCAAATACGGTGTTGCAGGCGTGGAAGGCCACCCACAGCAGCAGCAGCTTGGCCAGGCCGCGGCGGTGGCGCTGCCGCTTGCCAAACCAGCCCAGGGCCAGCAGCCCCAGCGCCAGCGTCAGGGCGGGGCCGCTGCTGTATACTTCCAATACCAGGTTGCGGGTCCAGCTGTTGTCGCCCAGCTCGAAGTGGATGCCGCCCAGGTTCCAGACGCCGGGCACGCCCAGGCGCCGCGCCACCAGCGCCGTGCTGGCCTGGTACACGAAGGCTACCAGCTGATACGCAACGAGGTAGCAGGCGGTGGCATTGATAAACACCACCCGAAACTTGGCCCGCACGGCAGCGGGCGACGGCTCGGTGGCTACGGTAGAGGTTGGCTGCAAGAGAAGGGAAGTAGGAATACGTTGGCAATTACCAAACATACACCCAGCTACTGCTTGCGCTGCCGCAAGCCGCCGCTCGCCACCGGCGGAACGGCCGGCGCGGCCAAAAGCGTTCAGTAGCAGGCCCGGCCCCAAATAGTCGCCTAGCCATCAATTCGCCGTATCTTCGTGCGGCGACAAAACTGCCTCTGAATTGAAGAATATCCGTAATTTCTGCATTATTGCCCACATCGACCACGGCAAAAGCACCCTGGCCGACCGGCTCCTGGAAT
>JAKONR010000380.1 GCA_022701825.1 Hymenobacteraceae bacterium
TGACGAGCAGGAAATAAGTATCAAAGCAATGAGCAAAGGCAAGTAAAATTTTGCCATTTTTGAATTTTGAATTTTGAGAGTTGTGAATTTATAACAATAATAATTCGATTTACACTACTGTATGCTACATAAATATTGAGGGCCAAACCAGGATTGGCTGTAAATACGCTTTGATTACACTGTAAGCACCTGAATCTACACCAACTGACTGCACCCCCGGATATCCGAATTATCCATGCGCCCCAGCACCTCAAACGCGCCGCCCGCGTGCCGCCGGGCTAGGTCTTTGGTTTCGATAAAGGCGCAGGAATCCACATTGGCCAGGTCGATGACGTTGATTGCCCCGTCGGCCCGGTCGTATCCTACCGAAAAAGGGTCGGCAGGGTCGCGCAGCAGCACTTGCAGCTGCGGCGGCGCGTAAAACAGGCCGTCGCCGGGCGAGTAGGCCTGGCTTAGCAGCTCCGTCATGCCATATTCGGAGTGGATGGGCGCGGGGCCAAATGCTTGTTGGAGTTCCTGGTGCAGCTCCTCGCGTATCATCTCGCGGCGACGGCCCTTCATGCCGCCCGTTTCGAGTACCGTAATGCCTTGCAGTTCGGGCGCGGCGCCCACCTCGGCTGCCAGGTCGAGCAGGGCGTAGGTAACGCCGAAGAGCATCACACGGCGGCCGGGCTGGGCCTGGGCAGCCCCTAGGGCCCGCAGCAGGCCGGCGTGGTCGCGCAAGAAAAATGCCTCCTGCTGCTGCCCCGAGCGTTGGGCAAAATCGGCTACCATCGCCACCAGCGACGACTCGCCCTGCTCTAGGTACGAGGGCAGCAGGCCCAGAAACGTCCAGCTCGTGAGTGGCCCATACGCAGCCTCGAAGATGCGGGCCGCATTGTCGCGGTACAGCGCGGGCTCGCGCACCAGGTGGCGGCTGCGCTGCTGCAAGGTGGTGCCGCTGCTCCTAAACTCCTCCTGCGGCTGCCACGCGGCGGGGTCGGTGCGCACGTCGTGGGTTTTGAAAAACTCGATGGGCAGAAACGGAATATCGACCAGGCGCTCGGCGGGCTCGGGGCGACCTAGGGCCGCCAGGTAGGCGGCGTAGGGCGGGCAGTGCCGGGCCTGGTAGGCGTGCAGGCGCAGGGCGGCCGCTTCGGCGGTAGCCGCCGTAAGGTGAGGCAGTTGCCGGAGGTAGTCGGCGCGGAAACTCATAGGAAACTAGCGGGGTTATGGAAGCTCACAACAATCGGGCGGGCCACATCGTTGTCGGGCAGCGTATCTTCGGCACCGGCCACGGGCGGCATTACTCTAATTTTCTCTTGCGTATGAATCTGCGATTACTCTACGTGGCGGGGCTGTTGAGCCTAGGGGCGGGCCTCACGAGCTGCCTCCGCGAGCCGAGCTACCCCAACACGCCTGAAATTGGGTTTGAGAACATTCGCCTTCAGCGCTTTACGAGCCCCAACTCTACCGTGCCCATCGATTCAGTTTATATCACAATAAACTTTCGAGACGGCGACGGCGACTTGGGCCTGAATACAGTGGAGGCGCAAACTGCCCCCTACGGCAGCAAGGACCGCGCCGCCGTCAACTACATCAACACGGCCTTCATCAAGAACCCCAACGCCGGCGGGCGGTTCGACTCGGCGCGCACGTTTTACAACTACTTGCCCAAGCGCGACTTATACAGCCTCTTCGACCACCTCTCGCCCACCACCGACAATCGCAAGGCGCCGCTGCGGGGCACCCTCACGCGGGCGTACGGCTTTTACCTGGGCTCGCCCTACTTGCCGGGGCAAGAGATTAAGTTTCGGGTCAGCATCTACGACCGCGCTCTAAACCACAGCAACGAAATCGAAACAACTAGCTTGGTCATTCCGAAGCTCTAGCTCTACCGGAAAGTATAAGCCCGCTGGCAGTGCCAGCGGGCTTTTTTGGGCACCTAGGGCTTAGTAAATAGCTGCAAACTGCTGGGGGTCGACCTCGCGCATCATCTCGTACACCACATCGAACACGTCTTCCACGTTGGGCTTGGAAAAGTAATCGCCATCCGAGCCGTAGGGCGGGCGGTGGGCCTGGGCTGCGAGGCAGCGCGGAGCCGAGTCGAGCAACTGGTACGCTTGCTGGTTATCAAGCACCTGCTGCATCATATAGGCAGTGGCGCCGCCGGGCACGTCCTCGTCGGTGAATACCACGCGGCCCGTTTTGCGGAGGCTGTCGGCAATGAGCTGGTCGGTATCGAAGGGCAAGAGCGTCTGCACGTCAATCACCTCAGCCGAAATACCCACCTCGGCGAGCTGCTGGGCGGCAGCGAGTGCAATGCGGCACATCGAGCCGTAGGTAACGATGGTGACGTCGTCGCCCGGGCGCAGCACCTCGGGCCGGCCTAGGGGCAGCGTAAACTCGCCGATGTTGGCGGGCAGCTTCTCCTTGAGGCGGTAGCCATTGAGGCACTCTATCACGAGGGCCGGCTCATCGCTGCGCAGCAGCGTGTTGTAGAAGCCTGCCGCCTGGGTCATGTTGCGCGGCACGCACAAGTGCATGCCCCGGATGGCACCCAGTATCATCTGGATGGGCGAGCCCGAGTGCCACACGCCTTCGAGCC